>NZ_JBHTKI010000015.1:0-64301 GCF_042675885.1 Metaplanococcus flavidus
TGTTATGTCCAAAAGAAAAAATAACAAAAATGCCTTTCCGACAAAAAATCGGAAAGGCATTTTCTTTTCTAAGAAACTAGGTGTTCATTATTGGACGCTTACTTTTAATGTCCCTGAATAATAAAAAAACCCCTGTCCGCAGACAGGAGATTTCAGTTATTGACGGGTTCATATACACGGATCGCATCGAGGAAAGCTTCTCCGTATTTCTCGAGTTTATTGGCTCCTACACCATTGACCTCCAGGAATTCTTCAGCGGACTTAGGTTTTCTTGCGCACATATCCTGCAATGATTTATCGGAAAATATAACAAATGGCGGAACACCGCCCTGATCGGCCAGTTCCTTCCGTATTCTACGCAATTCCTCGAAAAGCGGATCGTTTTCGGAAATCTGCCTGGTGGCGACTGCGCCTTTGCGGAGAACCTGACGCTTGCCAAGCAATACATCTCTTCCGCCATCAGGAACATAGATGGTCGGGAACGAACCTTGTTCAACTGCCAGCAATTCCTGCGAAATCATAAATTCAATAAAATTGGACACTTCTTTTGCGCTGTGATGCTTCAGAATGCCATAAGTGGACAATTTATCAAAACCGAAATCCAGAATTTTTTTATTTCGCGAGCCGGTCAGCACCTGTGCCGTCATCATCTTGCCGAATTTCTGGCCCATCCGGATAACACAGGACAAGACCATTTGAACGTCTTTTGTGACATCGAGGCTTTCACGGTCATCGATGCAGTTTCCGCAATGGCCGCAATGCCCGGCTGCAGTGTCACCAAAGTAATGAATGATGAATTGCTGCAGACAGTTTTCAGTGTGGCAATAATCGACCATCCCCTGCAATTTAACGAGTTCACCCGGAATGCGGCTTGGATCCTGTGCCTGGTCGATGAGAAAGCGCTGGGTCTGAACATCCTGCGACGCGTAAAGAACGATGCATTCACTCGGCAAACCGTCACGACCCGCACGGCCCGCTTCCTGATAATAACTTTCCATATTCTTCGGCAACTGATAATGGATGACGTACCTGATATTGCTTTTATCGATCCCCATACCAAAGGCATTAGTCGCCACCATGACCGTCACTTCGTCGTTGAGGAATTGTTCCTGGCCCGCTCTGCGCTGAGCATCCGGCATTCCGGCATGATATTTCGCAGCTTTAATGCCTTTTTTCAACAGCATCTCATAAACAGAATCAACCGTTTTGCGCGTAGCGGCATAAATGATTCCCGCTTCCTTATCATTTTTCTGAACGTATTCTTTCAGGAACCGTTCCCGGTCCTGGCCGCGGATTACAGAAAATGTGAGATTTGCCCGTTCAAAACCGGTCATGATGGTATGACGTTCTTCTATATTAAGGATGCGGCAAATGTCTTCCCGCACTTGCGGAGTCGCTGTTGCCGTGAGAGCCAGCACTGTCGGATTGTTCGGAAACAGATCCATCATACGGCTGATGAGGCGGTAGCTGGGACGGAAATCATGGCCCCATTGGGAAATACAATGCGCTTCGTCCACGGCAATGAGCGGAACATGGACACCCTGCAATTCATTGAGGAACATTTCCGAATCAAGCCGCTCCGGAGCAATATACAATAATTTTACAGCTCCACGCTGCACATCGTACAGAGTTTCCCGCACTTCATCGAAATCCATCGAGCTATTTATATAAGCAGCCGGAATTCCAGCTGCAAGAAGTGCATCCACTTGGTCTTTCATCAATGAAATCAAAGGTGATACAACAATCGTCGTTCCTTCCATGACCATGGCCGGAATCTGATAGCACATCGATTTCCCGCCGCCTGTCGGCATGACACAAATCGAATTGGAGCCTTCAAAAACTTGTGAAATCGCTTGTTCCTGGCCGGTGCGGAATGTTTCATAACCAAAATAGGTCTGCAGTAATTCTCTTGCTTTTTCCAACAATAGTAAACACTCCTAATACTCGTTTCGTACTGGCTAGCTTACCATATTTCCGGTGTTTTTTCTTTCCTCCAACATTAAAAATCGCCGGAAGCAAAAGCCTCCGGCGACATTAATTGCTATATAAGTTAAACTAAATAATTAACACAAATATAACGCTTTTGCGCTATGGCCAGGGCAAAGCTTATGCTCCTGCGCAAGCTCGTCGCAAAGGTGCTCCATCTTCGTATGGCGACCTTGGTTCCCGCAATAAGCTGAGAAAATAGCTTAGATATGGAGCAAAACAGCGAAGACGCCCAGGGAACCAAGCGAAGTGCTGAGATCCACTCGAGCGAAGTGTAACGAGCTCGAGTTAGCTCAGCGCGAGCCAAGAGTTGGCCGAAGGGAGTTCGGCCGAATCTTTGCGACGAAGCTAGCGCAGCGATGCAGGAGCAGCCTTAAAATCGTGCTCCTGCAGTGCTGCGCACTTCGTCGCAAAGACAGTATCCGTGCAGGACACGCCTACTGTCTTCGAAGCTGTTTTGCGGAATATCGGTTATTTTAAATTATCTTGTTCAACATTTAGATATTCAAATTTCAAGATCCCAATGCATTTGTTCTTCCTCTTTCATCTGTTTTTCGGTTTCAGGCGGATAAGCCGTACGGAATTTGTGGTGGTCCTGCGGTATTATTTCCACCATTTTATCGATCATATCTTTGGGGTCATATTGATCCTCCAAAGCCTGATCAGCTTCTTCCATATCTTCTTTTTTCGTGAAATGAATTTTCTCATCATACCATTTCCATTTTGCTTCAGCGCTGCGGTCGTTGAATCCTGTTGCAAATGCACCGGGATTGATGGTCGCAACTTGAACGCCGAAGCCTTCCAATTCTTTTCTCATCGTTTTGGCAATTGCTTCTATTGTATGCTTGGTGGCAGTATATGGACCCACATACGGAGTGGACATGATGCCTGCCATTGAAGACAGGAAGATGATCTTGCCCTTTCCATTTTCGACAAATTTCCGGGCTGCTATCTGCGCGGTTTCCAGTGTGCTGAAGACATTCACTTCAAAGAGTTCGCGGAAGTTCATCATCGGCACTTCGCCGAGTGGACCGCCTTCATTGACTGCAGCATTCGCTACGAAAATATCAAAATCATAGTCGTACATCTGAGCAAGATCCTGCGGATTCTTTATATCCATTTTGAATATTTCCAGTTTTACGTTTTCGGCTTCTGCCGCTTCCATCAAAGATGTAACTTGAGGCGCAGTTTCCACTGGCGCGATTACACGATGGCCTTTCTTTGCAAGACCCAGAGCCGTCCCTTTGGCAAGCCCGCTTCCGGCGCCTGTAATGAATATTGTTTTCGTCATTAATAATCCCTCCTGAATTTTCTGTTCCTACTGGATATCTTCCCGCCAGTACTCGGACTAAACAAAAAAATCCGGCAGAATGCTAATTGAGCATCTTGCCGGATTTTTTTGAATTCGGGTCAATTCCCCCAATTTTTATTGTCAAATTCATCTGCATACTTTGCGTATTTCGCCAATGCGTCTCTTAATGTTTTTTCATTTTTGGCCAACATTCGTTCTCTTGTTTTCTTTCGTTTAAAACGCATTCCATATGCCAATTGCGCTTCTTCAAACGCCTCGTATAAATTTCTGAACTCCCAAGCCACATCACCGTCAGGGTCTTTGAGCAGCGATGCCAGCAAAGATGTTTTCCTGTAGAGTTCTTCTATTGTGCATCGCTCCTGATCCCGGTGCAGAAGGCCTGCTATGATGCTCGCTGGACCCTCTTCGTCAACACCCTGTGAAAGATCGGTCAATAACTGGATCATGGTGCGCCTGTCGCTCGCAAGAGAAAGGACATAGAAGACATGGGGGATGTTTTCGGTAGGGGTATTTTCGATAAATTCATCTATCTCATTTATCAATTCTTTGGGCTTGATGTAATCGATGAGTATTCCAAGCCGGTATGTTTCGTATAAGGAGTATCGTTCCATGGATTAATCGCCTGCTTTTCAAGAAATTAGCTGATCTCTCTAAACGCATGCAGCAGAAGACCATTCAACCACATCGTTTATATCCTTATATTGACTTTATCACAAAAACGGGCAATACCGACAGCGTGAAGCCTGTTGCGCGAGCGTTCATGCGGGTTGATTGCCGTACTGATAAAAAGGAACCGGGAGTTTCCACAAAAAAGCTCACCCCAGACAATGGAATGAGCAATTGTGGCAAAAATCCACATATTTATGAAGTAGCCATACCGAAATTCCCCATGCGCCGCTTTACTTTAATATAAGAGGCGGCTTCTGCTATTTCGTCCCGGTTCAGAGGTTTATCATCCAGCAGTAAATTGTAGTCCGTGGCGTTTTTCGGATTTTGAAGATCCAGGTTGATAGTACGTTCTTCTCTGTTCAATAAATTATCGATCGAGACTTCAAAGTAATCTGCCAAACGGGCAAGATGACTGACAGAAACCTGTTTCTTACCACTTTCGTAAGCCCACACTGTACTTTTTGCAAAACCGATTTCTTCTGCAAGCTCTTCAGTAGAAACTCCTTTTTCCTCTCGTAATTGCTTTATCTTTTTGCTTAAATCATTCATTTGAACTTATGCTCCTTTTTTAATTAAAATTCTAACTATTTAAAATATACTGCAGATTGTATAATTTTACAATATCTTTGAATAATATTTTTTTATATTTTTGAATATTGTGTGAACTTTTTTAATGAATTTTTTTAAAATAAAACTTAATAACCACGCCTATAGAATCAAATCTAAAGGAAAAACCTGGTTATTCATGTTCACTATATAATTATATCAATAAAAAATAATAAGAAGTTAATACCATTACCTTTATTTTAATAAATGTTTAATATATACATATATAGAAAATAAAAAGCAAGAGCTTTCCGCTCTTGCTTTAACTTTTATTAAAATTCACCTTCATTTATGATCATACCCAGCTGCCTTGCGAATGCCATAGCCTGGTTTGGAGAAACTGTGCAGCCCGCCAGCTTTTCGACGGTGACCTGGATCCGCTCAAAACGGTTTGTACTGAAATCAATGCCATTCAGATCGGTTTCGGCAAAACTTGTTTCTTCTAAATCACAGCCTGTAAATCTTGTTTCCTTCAACTCCGCTTCATAAAAATCCGCCTGCCGCAAGGAACAACTTTCAAATTGGGTGAATGTCCAGAGTGAAAATCCGAATGTGGCATAGTTTAATACACTGTCAATAAATAACGTGTGCCGGACTCCTGCTTCTGCAAAATTGGTTCCCATTAACTTGGAGTTTCGAAATTCTGCACGGTGAAACACACACCGGGAAAAGTCAGCGTTTGACAGATCACAATTTATGAAAACAACATCCACAAATTCACTGCGCGGCCAGGCTATGCCGACGAAATTAACGTTTTCGAAAACCACCGTGTCGATGTGCAAAGCGCCAGATGGTTCAAATTCAATAGATTCATGCTGGATTTTGCAATTTGTGATGTAATGGTCGTCAAGCGCCTCTTCAAACAGACTGTGTTTCAATTCTGCCGGTATTTTGGGTTCTGCTCTTTTTAATTTGCTCATAGCGATCCTCCTGCTTTATGTAAATCAATATACTTTCTGGTCCTTCTCTCATACTGTTTTTCAGTAAGTTTACAGCAAAATTCCGTAGGGAATAACAGGAAAAAGCAGAAAAGGAGAGACAGGATGGATAATGTAAAAAGCACCTTTAAAGAAGTAGTTGCTGCCATTATGCCTGTTACCATTGTAGTCATCTTGCTGCAGATTGCAATTATACGCCTGCCGCTGGAAGCTGTGCTTCAATTCCTTATTGGTGTCTTTTTTGTCAGCATTGGATTTTTTCTATTCCTCCTGGGAGTCAATGCAGGTCTTTTGCCGATCGGCGAGTTAATCGGCAAACGCCTTCCGAAAACGAAAAATGCCTGGCTGATCATCGGCACAGGATTTTTACTTGGGATTGTTGTAACGGTTGCAGAGCCTGACCTTCGTGTCTTGGCAACTCAGATCGATAATGTTTCCGAAGGGGAAATCAGTGCGACCATCCTGATTCTTTCCGTTTCACTCGGATTGGCTATTTTTGTGGGCCTCGCAATGGTCCGAACACTTTTTAACATCCCGCTCCACTGGGTATTGATCGGGGGATATGCAGCCATTTTCGGATTATCCTTCTTTGTGCCCGAAGCATTTGTTCCAATTTCCTTTGATGCGGGCGGAGTGACAACTGGTCCAATGGCAGTTCCTTTTATCCTCGCGCTCGGTGTAGGTGTCGCTTCTTCCCTCAGATCCCGTGATTCTGAAGACGGAACAGAAGGTTTCGGCCTGATTGGCCTTGCCTCTATCGGACCAGTTCTGGCAGTCATGATCCTGGGGGTGATTTTCTAATGGAAATCCATGTTTTCCAGGGATTCGGCGAAGTGCTGCAGGAAGTTGCACTGGCGCTCGTGCCTCTGCTCATCTTCTTTGCCATCTTTCAAATCTTCATGCTCCATTTGCCGGTCCAAAGGCTCGTACAGGTGGGCATCGGCTTTATATCGACCTTTCTAGGACTGTCATTCTTCCTGCAAGGCGTGCATGTCGGATTTATGCCGGTCGGCGAATTGATGGGCCAATCGCTCGGTGAAGGAAACACAAGATGGTTTCTCATCTTCATCGGTTTCATTCTCGGATTTGCCGCTACATTTGCTGAGCCTGCCGTCAGCATTATGAACAAAGAGGTCGATGAAGTGACAGGCGGTTATATTTCCGAAAGAGTGATGCTCTATACTTTATCGATTGGCGTAGGTATTTCCATCGCCTTGTCGATGCTGCGGATTCTAGCAGGAATTTCACTATGGTATTTTTTAATTCCCGGATATGCGATCGTTCTCATACTGATCTTCATGTCGAGGGATATTTTTATCGCAATCGCTTTCGATTCCGGCGGAGTTGCAACCGGTCCGATGACTGTCACTTTTATCTCCTCCCTTGCAGTAGGTGTCGCATCTGTGACAGATGGACGGGATGCTTTGGCAGACGGGTTCGGCATGATTGCGCTGGTGGCACTGACGCCGATAATAGCGGTCCTTTTTCTGGGACTTATCTTCAGTAGGAAAGGCGGGAAAAAAACCGATGAATCTCAACCATAAATTAATGATTGCGATCGTTAAAAGAGGCTATTCAAGGCCTGTAATAACTGAAGCGAAAAAAGCCGGTGCCGATGGAGCCACAATCGTTTACGCGGAAGGAGTCGGAAGAAACGAAAAACCCACTTTCCTCGGCCTTCCCCTGACACATGAGAAAGACGTGATTTTCATCGCTTTTGACGGAGACAATGAAGCTCCGATCACCGAAGCCGTAAACCGCGAAGGAAAGCTGGGCAAACCGGGATACGGTCTTGGCTTTACTGTTCACCTCAGCCAATTGCTGGGTGTTCCACACTTGTCCCATCGTGCAGACGATCGAAGAAAAAAGAAAGGGGAGAAAATCATGGACAATGCATTGAATGAATTTCAATTGATTGTGACCATCGTCAATACAGGCGATTCCCAAAAGGTCATCAAGGCGGCCTCAGATGCTGGCGCAGAAGGCGGCACAATTATAAATGGACGCGGCACCGGCGTCAACGAACAGCAATCCTTCATGAATTTCACCATCGATCCCGAGAAAGATGTAATTTTGACTTTAGTGCCTGCCACCTATACCGCTAAAGTGGTCAGCCATATCGAACGGGCAGTCGACCTGAATGCCCCGGGACGTGGAATCGCCTTTCTCATAGATGTCGAAAATGTCTTCGGGGTCAATCATTCATCGTTGGATTTTAAGTAAGCAATTATGTAAGCAAAAGCGCCGCGAATATTTCGCGGCGCTTTCCTTATTTCCGGAACAATGTGATCAACACGATCCAAATGGGATTGTGTTTCCCTTTATCTTTTTTGTGTTTTTTTCGGCGGCCCGCTTCCACTTCCAGGCGAATGTCTTCCATTCTTTGTTTCACTGCCATTTCATCTGTCCGAAACATTAATTTTCCTCCTCAGGCTAATGATTCACAGCATTCTGATTCTTTGCCTCTCTCATTAAGATAACGGATGAAGCCACAAAAGTGTTTGAAGTAAATAAAAAAATCCGGCAAACCGTCGAAACGGCTTGCCGGATTTTCAATTCATCTTATTAATAACGCTCTGCTTCGTGCCCTTTTTTGGAAGCTCCCTGCGCCAATTTATTGGAAGCCGGTTGGCCCATCAATTTTGGTTCGGAATCTTTCATATTATTCATCACTTCCAGTTTTTCCTCGAGATTTTCCCGTACACGGCGACCGTAATCTTCATCCGCTTTTGTGAAATGCTCAATCATTTCGTCCTGAATGCGCGGATCGCAGACAGACAATGCATCGCCAAGGTTATTGATCAGTTCATCGCGTTCCCAATCCTCAAAGCTGCGGTATGTCTCACCCGCCTGCCCGAAGTTATTGGTGCGATCAATCGGCGCTTTGACAAGTTTTGCATTGTACGCCGGCTCATGATCCGGTGTGCCGGTTTTATCCGCTTCCGTAAACCCGCCGAGCACCGAAGGCTCATAGTTGATGGACGGATTTGATGGATTTTCATGCGGATTCTTAACATCCATCATGCCGCGTTGCTGATTGGTGGCAACACGTTTTTTCGGTGCGTTGACCGGAAGTTTCAGGTAATTGGCACCTAAACGGTAACGCTGGGTATCCGAATATGAGAATGTGCGGCCCTGCAGCATTTTATCATCTGAGAAATCAAGACCGTCAACAAGGACACCTGTTCCGAATGCAGCCTGTTCGATTTCAGCATGGTGGTCGACCGGGTTGCGGTTCAGCACCATTTTACCGACTGGCAGGAACGGGAATTGATCCTGCGGCCATAACTTCGTATCATCCAACGGATCAAAATCGAGTTCCGCATGTTCATCATCGCTCATGATCTGAACGAATAATTCCCATTCCGGATAATCTCCATTCTCGATGGCTTCATAAAGGTCCTGAGTTGCATGACCAACATTTTTCGCCTGGATTTCACCAGCTTCTTTCTGCGTCAGATTGCGGATACCCTGTTTCGGCTCCCAGTGATATTTGACGAGAACGGCTTCCCCTTTGTCATTGACCCATTTATAGGTGTTGACGCCGGATCCTTGCATATGCCGGTAAGTTGCCGGTATACCCCACGGTGAAAACAGCAACGTTATCATGTGAGTCGCTTCCGGCGAACGTGCCACGAAGTCGAACATTCGCTGAGGATCAGGAATATTCGATGCAGGATCTGTTTTGAATGCATGAATCATATCCGGGAATTTCATCGCATCACGGATAAAGAATATTTTAAGATTGTTCCCGACCAAATCCCAGTTGCCGTCTTCTGTATACATCTTCACCGCAAAACCGCGTGGGTCGCGTTCGGTTTCCGGTGAATGACGAGATCCCGCCACTGTAGAAAAGCGGACCATTAATGGCGTCTGCTTCCCTTCGCCTGAAAATACTTTGGCGCGCGTATATTTTTCCACGGGCTCATCGCCGACTTTTCCATAAGTTTCAAAATAACCGAAAGCCCCCGTACCGCGTGCATGGACGATGCGTTCCGGAATTTCTTCACGGTCGAAATGAGAAATTTTTTCTATGAAATGATAATTTTCCAATGTAGCCGGTCCCCGATTGCCGACAGATCGTGTATTCTGATTGTCTTTAACCGGATGGCCTTGCCGGGTTGTCAGAGTTTCTTCGTTCTCTCCAGTTCCCATTTTCCGGTGAGTGTCTTCATTGTTTCCTTTCATAATTTGAAACCTCCTCCGCATTCTTGTATCAACTTATAATCTTCCCATTATTGAAATTATTAAACCTGTCTTCCATTGAAAAATCAATATTTGTCTGCAGATGGACAAAGTCGCCCCAATATGAAAAAATTAGAATCAGAACAACCTTAGGAAAGCAGGGCTAATTATGAGTATCGATTTAAAAGAAAGAGGGAGATTCGATCCCCTGAAAGTTTTTTTGAAAGTCTCCGCAGCCTATTTACTCTCTTTATTCCCCTCCCCAAAAGCTGATAAGAAAATTGTCTTGGTCGGTGGCAATCTTGGTGAAAAATACGAGGACAATGCAGCCGTCTTCCATAAATACCTGATCGAAAACCATCACGATAAAGTAACAGCTTACTGGCTGTATGACCCGAAAAAGTCATACGCACAGGATAAGAAACTATCCAATGCGGTTCCTCTCGGCAGTTTCCGCAACTATCGCCTGTTCTTCAAAGCCGATTATTCATTCCACGGACATTCCCTGATGTATGATATAGCACCATCCGTCGATAAATTCCTTTTTTTGAACCGGAAAACCATCATCACCCATGTCAGCCATGGAATTGAAGGCTTTAAAAAAATCCTCATCCAGAAAGAGGACGTACCTTTACTGAAACGGACGGATTTCTTTAATTGCGCCTCCGAATACGAAAAAGATTTAAAGCTGAATGAATGGAAGATTCCCGAGAAGAAATTAATTGTTACCGGTTTCCCCCGTTTCGATCGTTTTGAAACGAATAAACCCGCGCCGGAAGTGAAAAGAATCTTAATGATGATGACATGGCGCGAATGGCTTTTCGACTTAACCGAAGAAGAATTTGTCGAAAGCGATTATTTCAAAAACACATTGGGTCTTGTAAGTCACGAAGGCATACGGAAGTTGATATCGGAAAACGATATGCACATGCGCGTCGCGCTTCACCCGTTTATGCGGAAGTTCGAAAAACATTTCACCGGCCTCGATCATCCCGAAAGCGGCATCGAATTTCAGGATTTCAACCACGCCTCCATCGAAAAGGCCATTGTCGAAAACGATATGCTTCTGACCGATATCACCAGCGTCTCATGGGATTTCCTTTATCTGAATAAACCGATCATCTTCAATATGTTCGATAAAGAGGAATACATGGCGCGCCGAGGCACTTACCTCAGTCTCGATACAGACCTTTACGGCTACAAAGCTGATTCTTTGGAGGAAGTCTATCAATACATGAAGAAAATTGTTGAAGAAAACATCACCACGAACGATTGGTATCCAAAAGCACCGCTGTTCATCGATTATTACGACCAGAACAATTGCCAGCGACTGGCGCAGCGGGTTATGGGGATATAAGAAAAGCGGCGGCGCCCGTTAAGCTCTGAAAGGCATAAGACGATTTGGCGAAGCGGCGTGTTTTCAGCAGCACAGCCAAAGTGGCTTATGACCCGAAGAGCTGGGCCGCTGGAGTCTGGACACAGAAAAGCGACAGCGGCCGGAGAAAATCTCCGGCCGCTCTTTTCATTGGATTACCAGTTCGATCGGGCAATGGTCCGAGCCTTCGATTTCGCTGTGGATTTTCGCATTCTTCATAATCGGTGCCATGCGGTCCGATACGAGGAAATAATCGATGCGCCATCCGATATTGCGCGGTCTGCAATCAGTGCGGTAAGACCACCATGTATAAGCCCCACTCAAGTCCGGATGAAAATAACGGAACGAATCCGTGAATCCGCGTTTCAGGAACTCTGTCATTTTCCCCCGCTCTTCCGGCGTGAAGCCTGAATTCTTTCGGTTCGCTTTCGGATTTTTGAGGTCGATTTCCTGATGCGCCACATTCAAATCACCGCACAGGACGACCGGCTTCAGGCTATCCAGTTCGCTCACATAATCGAGCACAGCTTCCTCCCACTCCAGCCGGTAATCAAGCCGCAGCAAGCCATGCTGGGAGTTTGGCGTATAGACATTCACCAGATAGAAATCATCGAATTCCAGCGTGAGGGCCCGCCCTTCATTCGCATGATTCACGTGGTTTATTCCGTAATGTACGGTCAGCGGCTCCTGCCGGGTGAATACGGCTGTCCCCGAATACCCTTTCTTTTCCGCATAATTCCAGTAAAGATGATAACCGGGCAGATCCATTACGATTTGCCCTTCCTGCAATTTTATTTCCTGCAGACAGAAGACATCCGCGTCTGCTGTCTTAAAAAAATCCATAAATCCTTTTTTTACTACAGCCCGTAAGCCGTTGACGTTCCATGAAATCATTTTCAATGCCATTCTCCTCATTTCACAATCTTTACTCAGTTTACTGGAATTAAAGATTCGGCTCAAATGTTTGTGTTTTATTGCCATCAAACATTTAATTATGTAAAATTTCAGTAAATTTTTTAAAATTGATCTTTTCAGTCTGCAGTTCTTGTACAATGAAAATATCACTCATGAAGGGGAATCAGGAGATGAAAAAGTTCACTAAAACAGAGAAAAGTTGGGCGCTCTATGATTGGGGCAACTCAGCTTATTCCATCATCATCACTACCGCAGTCTTTCCGCTGTATTATAAAGCATCCGCAACGGAGGCCGGAATCAGTTTATCCGACTCCACCGCATATCTGGGATATACAATTGCCATTTTCACATTTATCCTGGCAATGCTCGGGCCGATCCTTGGCACCCTCGCCGATTACGAAGGCTTGAAAAAGAAATTCTTCACCGCCTTCTTCCTGCTCGGCACGATCTCGACAGCGCTGCTGGCTTTCGTGCCTGTCGATAACTGGCTGCTGATGCTGACCTGTTATGTATTTGCCGCACTCGGAGCGACCGGCGCCAATCTTTTCTACGATGCTTTTATCGTCGACGTCACCACAGAAAAACGCATGAACAGGGTTTCCGCTTTCGGTTATGGGCTCGGTTATATCGGCTCAACGATTCCATTTGCAATAGCAATTGCCATTATCCTGCTTGCGCAAAATGAAATCATTCCATTATCAGTAACCAACGCCAGCCGCGCCGCTTTCTTAATCACGGCACTTTGGTGGGTTTCTTTCTCGATTCCGTTGTTCAAAAATGTGCGTCAACGCTATTACATTAAACGTGAACCGAATCCAGTAGCGCAGAGCTTTAAGCGCCTTGGCAAAACCTTGAAAGAAATTCGCCAATACCGGGCGATCGTACTGTTTTTGATCGCCTACTTCTTCTACATTGACGGCGTCGGCACAATTATATCGATGTCGACGGCTTACGGCACGGACTTGGGACTGACTTCAACAAGCCTGCTGATCGTCCTGTTCGCAACGCAAGTTGTTGCGGCGCCTTTCGCAATTCTTTACGGCCGGCTCGCTGATCGCTTTACCGGCAAAAAGATGCTGTATGTGGGGATTTGTGTATACATCGTTGTCTGCATTTACGCGATGTTTATGGAAACAATCGGAGACTTTTGGGTGCTCGCCATGCTGGTTGCTTCCAGCCAAGGGGGCATCCAGGCTTTGAGCCGCTCTTATTTCGGAAAACTGGTGCCGAAAGAAAACTCCAACGAATTTTTCGGTTTCTATAATGTCTTCGGCAAATTCGCCGCCATCACAGGACCGGTTCTTGTGGCCGTCACTTCGCAAATCACCGGCGATTCACGTTATGGTGTATTCAGTCTTGTGATTCTCTTCATTCTCGGGTTGATCGTCCTGTCGCGTGTACCGGAACCGGTTGTGCATGAACCGGTTGATGAGGTTGCGGCTAAATCTTAATATTCATTTTTGCTTGGCTCCCGCCGGAGAATTCTGGCGGGTTTTTTTAGTGACGCAAATTTGGGATTTGATGCCTATCGAGCGTTCAAATTTTTATTTTCAATGAAAGTATAGGCACTTCTTATTTTAAATGCTATGTTCAAAACAAAAAGAGGGATGCCGGTGATTTGGAAAGAGCGTGGAGTTTCGCAGAACAAAGAGAAGTTGGAAGTGCTGCTGCGGCGGCTGCCGAAGCGGCATGCAATGTATGGACAAGCGGAAAATGAAAGTTATGCGGAAGCCGCAGGAATCGGCGGCGAAGAACGGTTCGACCATTATTTCGCCCGGAGTCCGGTGGCTTTCCCGCATATTATGATGCATAACGTCATGCTCCGTTCGTTCCGGGCATTCCAATTGGATTCGCTGATGATTACGCCCTGGTGCATCTATGTATTCGAAATCAAAAATATGAACGGACGCCTGCAGTTCATGGATGCCCCCGTCCAGCTGCTGCAGACAAAAGAAGACGGAACGGTAATCGGCCGCAAATCCCCGATCGAACAAATCATTGAAAATGAATGGCTCCTTGGCGAATGGCTGGAAACGCGCAGAATCATGATGCCAGTGCGCTCAGTATTGGTATTGTCTTATCCTAAGCAAATCGCTGAAAATGTGCCTGCGTCGCAGCCAGTCATCTTCTCTCATCAATTGCCGCGGTTCCTTCACCAGCTGTCCGAAGAACCCCCCATTTTCAATTGGGAGGAAATGAAGTCACTGGCTCGCATGATAGTGGCTGCTTTAGTCACTTTGGACTCGCGGCCGATCTGTACCAATCCGAAATATTCAATAGAGGTGATGCTGCGAGGCGTCTGGTGTTCAGCGTGTGACCGGATTGGCATGGTGCGGCGTTATGGCAACTGGTTCTGTCCTGGTTGCTGTGTCTCAGATAAAAACGCACATCTGCGAACAATCCGCGATTGGTTGCTGCTGACTGGTGAGCCCATGACGAATAAGTTGGGGCGGGAGATTTTGTGTGTGGATGACCGAAGATTAGTGACCCGTTTATTAAAAGACATGAACTTGAAAAAATCGGGTTCTTTCAAAGATTCTAATTATAGTCTGTAGGTTATTTCGAAGTGTTTTATTGGAGTTGGGCGTATTTCGGTCGAAGTTGGGCGTATTCCTATGAAAGTTGGGCGTATTCCTATGAAAGTTGGGCGTATTTCCATAAAAGTTGGGCATAAGTTAAAATCACAGCGATTTCTTGTCCCCGTATCGCATCAAAAAACCGGCACCCCCATATGGAGGCGCCGGTTTTCATATTATTTTTTATCTTTGTCGACAGATTGGACTGTTACATTGCCGCTGTCATTTTTTTCAACAGCTGAGTCGCCAAATTCGACAACTTCGATGCCGCCGCTTTCTTTCTTCTCTTCTTTTTCTGCTTTCTTCTCTTCTTTTTCTGCTTGTTTCACAGCTTTTTCATGTTCTTTTTTTGCTTTCTCTTCTTCTTTTGATTCTTTTTCAACAGCTTTCTGCTGCTTTTTCAACTCTTTATCTTCTTTTTTCTCTTCGCGCTTAGCTTTTAACTCATCAGCCTTGCCTTTGGCTTTTTCAGTCACACCATTGGTCTTTTCTTTGACCTGGCCGACCTTTTCTTTCACTTGATCCAGCTTGCCGGGACCGGAATTTTCATCCGACTGTGACTTCTCTTCTTTCTTTTCTTTCATTTCGGCAGCTTTTTCTTTCACTGTCTGCTGCAATTCCTTGCCGCTTTTCGGTGCCAGCATTAAGCCGGCAGCTGCGCCGATCAAAGCACCAGTAGCCGCTCCGGCGATAAATCCGCCAGCACCGCCGCCTGATTTATTGTTTGACTCGATAGGTGGGGGAGGCATAATTTTCTCGGTCCGAACAAGACGTTCTTCAACCTCTTGGATGATTTCGAATAATGTACGGCCTTTTGCTTCCACTATTGGTACATTCATGTGAAAATCGGCCAAATCCTCCGAATCGCGTACAACTACACAATCATAATCCATGGCGTCTGTTTTATCCTTAAGCATTTCTGCCTTATACCCCAAACTCGCCAATGCGTCCTTGACGGATGTAAACGGCTCTTCAACTGCGATTTTTACCATCAATATCACCACTCCTTTTCCAAAAATGTCTATTACTTTAGTTTCCCTATTGAAGAAAACTTAAACACCAGCAAACCATAATGATTGAAAATTCTTTAAAATAAACCTATATTCTCTAAAAATAAACACCCGCCCCTTCCAAAGGAGCAGGTTGCATATGCATTACGTGGCTTTTGCAGCAGATTGCAATTCTGCAGCTTTCACCCGTTCGCCGGTTTCCATATCGAAGAAATGGACATGCGACATATCAAAAGCGAGAGTCGCTGTGTGTCCTGCTTCGATCAATGTATCCGCATCAACACGTGCGATGAATTCCTGATTGGCATAAATGGCATAGAGGATGGTTTCCGCCCCTGTAAGTTCTGCCACCGTAATTTCCGCTTCAAATTCACTTGCCGGCACACCGGAAAGATCTTCATTGTTTACATGGATATGTTCCGGACGGATTCCGAGTGCAATCGGCTTGCCGTCATAACCAAGATCTTTCAGCATAGCTGATGCTTCAGCCGGAATCGCCACTGATTTATCGTCGACGAGAAAATTGCCGTTTGAAATTGTCCCTTCGAAAAAGTTCATCGCCGGCGAACCGATAAAACCGCCGACAAAACGGTTCGCCGGGAAATCATAAACTTCTTTCGGCGAACCGACCTGTTGAATTAAACCGTCTTTCATAATGACAATTCGTGTCGCCATCGTCATTGCCTCAGTTTGATCATGCGTTACATAAATCGTTGTCGTTTTGAGTCGCTGGTGCAACTTGGCGATTTCCGCGCGCATCTGCACACGCAGTTTGGCGTCAAGATTCGATAAAGGTTCATCCATCAGGAACACTTTTGCATCCCGCACAATTGCGCGCCCAAGAGCGACACGCTGGCGCTGACCGCCTGACAACGCCTTCGGTTTCCGGTCCAGGTAATCTTCCAGCCCCAGGATTTTGGCGGCTTCTTCAACACGCCTTTTAATTTCAGGCTTCTTGAATTTCCGCAATTTCAGGCCAAAAGCCATGTTTTCATAGACTGTCATGTGGGGATATAAAGCATAGTTCTGAAAAACCATCGCGATATCGCGTTCCTTCGGTTCGACGTCATTCATACGCTTGCCGTCGATGAAAAACTCGCCTTCCGAAATTTCTTCCAAACCTGCAATCATACGTAGTGTGGTTGATTTACCGCAACCGGATGGTCCGACAAAAACAATGAATTCTTCATTTTTAATATCGAGATTGAAATCAGTCACAGCCAACGGACCTTTGTCATATCTCTTACCCAGATTTCTGATTTCTATCTCAGCCATGTACCTCGCCCCTTCAAATTCGTTTTCTTTTAATTATAGAGAGTTATTTGTAAATTACAAATACGGGTTGGAATTGGAAAGAGATTGACATATTCTGCAGGGCACTAAAGGTGTCTGATTTTCTATAATATCTTTTGTGAAAAATAAAATCACTCCACCTCTTTCAGTTGATTTGGAAATGTGATTAGAAATCACAAAATATTTCCCAGTATATTCAACTATAAAAGCCCCCCGAATTTTTATTCGGGGGGCTGTTTCGTTATATTATTATACGGTAACTTTAGCCGGCTTTTTCTCTTTTGTGATCTGTTTGCTTCGAAGCTGGCCGCAAGCCGCGTCGATGTCCGCCCCTTGTTCGTGGCGCACTCCGCAATTGATCCCTTTTTTCTTCAATGCATCATAGAAAGCGGCAATCGCTTCCGGTGTGCTTTGCTGATACTGATCGTGTTCGCTGACCGCGTTGTACGGAATCAGGTTTACGTATGAAAGATGGCGCTTGTCTTCAAGCAGTTTCGCCAAATTATTCGCTTCCTCAACATGGTCGTTGACGTCACGCAGCATAATATATTCGAACGTAATGCGGCGGTTGGATTTTTCCAGGTAATAATCGATGGCTGCCATCAATTTCTCAACCGGGTACGCTTTATTGATTTTCATGATGCGTGTACGCAATTCATTTGTCGGTGCATGGATTGAAATTGCCAGGTTAACCTGCAGGCCTTCATCCGCGTAATCATAGATTTTCGGAACGATTCCGCTTGTTGAAACTGTGATGTGGCGAGCGCCTATGGCAAGGCCTTTTTGTGAGTTGACTACATGCAGGAAGTCCATCATGTTAGCATAATTATCAAATGGCTCGCCGATACCCATGATTACGATATGGCTGACGCGATCTCCTTTTTGCTGAGCATCGAAATGTGCCTGCACCTGAACGATCTGTTCAACGATTTCGCCCGCGGTTAAATCGCGGCTCTTTTTCAAAAGTCCGCTGGCGCAGAAACTGCAGCCGATATTACAGCCGACCTGTGTCGTAACACAGACGGAGTTTCCGTATTTAAAACGCATCAAAACCGTTTCAATCAAGTTGCCGTCCTGCAGCCTGAAGAGGAATTTAATCGTGCCGTCAGCAGATTCCTGCTTGACCGCTTCTTCCAATGTGCGAATCGCGAAATTGTCTTCCAATAACTGAATAACTTCCTTGCTCAGGTTATTCATCTCTGAAAACTTCTCGACGCGTTTAATATATAACCAGTCCCATACCTGTTCGGCACGGTACTTTTTCTGTCCATTTTCCAAAAACCATTCTTTTAGTTGGTCTATCGTTAGTCCATATATGGAATTTTTCATTTAAGAGCCCTCATTTCGAATTTCACAATTGCTTATTATAATACTAAAGATCGCGGTTTACAACAACTATTTTCGTTTAAACAGAAAAGTCTGCTTTTTTACAGGCTTAAAAGCCTATGCCTGCGGGTATCAGAATTTATAGAGGAGGTTTTACATATGACTGCAACAGTCACTCACATCGGTCTGGCAGTGCCTGACCTGGACCAGGCCATTGACTGGTACTGCAAAGTTTTCGGCTTTTATGTTTTGGCCGGTCCATATGATTTCGACGAAAGGAATGAACAATTATTTTCCATGACACAGGACCTTCAGGGTTCCGAGGTGAAAAAGATGCGGAATGTCCATCTGATGAGCAATAGCGGCGTCGGAATTGAACTGTTTGAATTTCAGCAACCTGATTTCAACGATGAAAAACCATCGCCGCACGCCGGTTTTTTCCACATTTGCCTGATTGTCGAAGATATTGTGGAATCGATTGAAAAAGTCGTGGTCCACGGCGGCAAGCAGCGCAGCAAAATCTGGAACATCAACGAAGGCAAACCGCATTATCTTGTGTACGCTGAAGATCCCTTCGGCCACATCATTGAACTTTATACCCGCAGCACTGCGGAAGTTTACGGCAATAAATGAAATAAAAAAAACCAGCTTTCTTCCATTAAGAAGAAAGCTGGTTTTTTTAAGTTTGAGAATGTTTTGCTTCCCCTTACACCAATTGCTCTTTCTTTTGCAGCATGGTGCCTTTTTCAGCAAGTGCTGTATGCCATGAGAAAGCTTTTTCGAGTACATGCGGCGTTTGGCCCCCGCGCGTCAGTGCTTCTTCATAATACTCACGCATTTGCGCTCGGTAAGTCGGATGGACGCAGTTTTCGATAACGACTTCAACACGCTGGCGCGGAGCCAGGCCGCGCAGATCCGCATAACCTTGTTCAGTTACGAGCACATCAACATCATGTTCCGTGTGGTCAATATGTGAGACAAATGGAACGACACTGGAGATATTTCCGCCTTTCGCCACCGATTTCGTAACGAAAATTGCCAGTCGCGCATTACGTGCGAAATCGCCTGAACCACCGATGCCATTCATCATTTTCGTGCCGGACACATGCGTCGAGTTCACATTGCCATAGATATCGAATTCAAGTGCCGTATTGATGGAAATCAAACCGAGGCGACGGATAATTTCCGGATGATTTGAAATTTCCTGCGGACGCATGATGATTTTATTGCGGTAATTTTCGAATTCACCGAAGACCTGCTCCATTTTCTGTTCGGAAAGCGTAATCGAACAGCAAGAAGCGAAATCGACTTTTCCTGCGTCGATCAAATCGAATACTGCATCCTGCAGCACTTCCGAGTAGACTTCGAGGTGTTCAAACTCCGAGTCGATCATGCCGTGCAGCACCGCGTTGGCGACAGAACCGATACCCGATTGCAGCGGCGCCAGCTTTTCGGTCAGGCGGCCGTCACGGATTTCTGAACGGAAAAACTCCAGGAGATGGTCGGCCATGATTTTCGTTTCCGCATCCGGCGGCACGATGTTCGAAGGCGAATCTTTCTGCTCCGTAAAGACGATGCCGCGGATTCTTTCCATGTCGACCGGAATACCAATTGTGCCGATGCGGTCTTCAACAGATGTCAGGGGAATCGGATCGCGCTCGCCTTGTTTCCCGGTATCGTAAATATCATGCAAGCCTTCGAAAAGTTCCGGCTGCGCCAAGTTGATCTCAACAATGATATTGCGTGCATGCTTTGCAAAGATAGCCGAGTTCCCGACTGAAGTCGTCGGAATGATCATGCCGTCCGCGGTAATGGATAAGGCTTCGATGATGGCAAAGTCGATTGTTTCAATAACATTGGTACGCACCCATTCCGCCGTATGCGAAAGATGGTGATCAACAAAAAGCATTTCACCGGCATTGATTTTATTGCGCATCGCAGGTTCGGCCTGAAATGGCAGGCGCTTGCCGACAATTCCCGCTTCCGCGAACAGCCGGTCGATATCCGAGCCGAGAGATGCACCGGTAAACACATTGACTTTGAAACTTTCCGTTGCTGCGCGTTCCACCAATGCGAAAGGCACCGCCTTCACATCGCCCGCCCGCGTAAATCCGCTGAGGCCTAGCGTCATGCCGTCCTGTATCCAGGAAGCCGCCTCTTTCGGAGACACCACACGCTCCTGTAATTCTGCTGCTTTGATGCGATCATTATTTTTTGTCATATCAATCACTCGCTTTCTCGAATTTTTTAAGGGAATAAAATCGGTCTGCTTGTAAAAATAAAGCGTTTTCATTATGCCTCTGGCAAATGTAAGCAGATTCCGGCGTTAATTATTAGATAATTTTAATATATTCCGAGAGAGATTTGAGTGATTGATGCGTCGAATAGCAGTTATGCCGCTAAAGCAGAGGATTTAATGCGTGAGCCAGTGGATCCCTTAAAATCTACTGATGATATAAAGAATAAGCATACATATAACGCTTCGGCGCTTTGGACAGTGCAAAGATTATGCTCCTGCGCTAGCTCGTCGCAAAGGAGGCGCCATCTTCGTGGCGCACCTTAGCTCCCGCAATAAGCCGAGAAGATCACTCGTCTTATTGCTCCGCTCAGTCCTAAGCCGCGCCGGTGCTGGGATAATAACTTAGATATGGAGCAAAACAGCGAAGACGCCCAGGGGACCAAGCGAAGTGCTGAGATCCACTTGGGCGAAGTGAAACGAGACCGAGTTAGCTCAGCGCAAGCCCCCAGGCAAGCGAAGCTGTTTTGCGGAATATCGGCTATTATAAATTCTTGGTTCAACTTATATAGTTATTTTCTCAAAACCCCAGCAGCTTCCTGAAATAGCTCGAATAGGTTTGGCTGACCGGTATTCGGCTGCCGTTGTCCATCGCCAGCACGAAAGTCGAGTGCGTGTCCGGATAGATTTCTTCTATATGATGGACGTTGACGATGAACGAGCGGTGGCAGCGGATGAACGTTTCCCGCGGCAATAAAAATTCAAAATCCTGCAGCGAGTTTTTATTGGTGCCGGAAAAGTTTGCCGCGTGCACATGTGTCTTACGGTCTTTCACTTCGAGAGACACCACATCCGCGAACGGCAGCGGCTTCCAGCCATCTGGACTTCTCACAGTTACGACGGACTTGCCTTCCGTATAGGATGGATAAATCGCCATGACACAGCCCGCCAACTTCCCATTTTCTTCAAATGGCACCGCCATGCCGTGATAAGGGACGCCGAACACTTCCCGATCGATGAATTCGGAAGCTTTCTGATTTGTCATTAGCGCTTTATAGGCGATGGTACCTTCTTTTACGGGATCGCCCGCTTTTATTTTCAGATCGACGCGTTTGCTCGGCCTGTAATAGATGTATTGTTCCGTGTCCGAAACTGCGATGGAAATTTCATCGGAAAAGAGCTCTCCCATGACGTCCAGCAGCGAACCGAATGTGAATTTTTCCATACTGGTCCTCCTGTATGCACTGATTGCTTCATTATAAAGCATTTTGGCAATCGATGGTGCAGGAAGAACTATTGTTCACGCATACTGCCTTCTTCAGCAAGGCGCTGATGCCAGGAGAATGCCTTTTCAAGGACATGAGGTGTGTGCCCTCCACGAGTCAACGCTTCCTCATAATATGCGCGTAATTGATCGCGGTAAGCCGGATCGGCGCATTTTTCAATGATCAAACCGGCGCGTTCTCTGGGTGCAAGTCCCCGGAGATCGGCATAACCGAATTCGGTTATAAGCACATGAACATCGTGTTCCGTGTGGTCGACGTGGCTCACAAATGGCACGACACTGGAAATTTTGCCGTCTTTCACCGTCGCTTTTGTCACAAAAATCGACAACCTGGAGTTGCGTGCAAAGTCTCCCGAGCCGCCGATGCCATTCATCATCTTCGTGCCGGACACATGGGTCGAATTGACATTGCCGTAAATATCAAATTCAAGCGCCGTATTGACGGCAATCAAACCAAGACGGCGGATGATTCCCGGATGATTGGTGATTTCCTGGGGACGCAGTACGATTTTATCTTCGTACTTGCCAAAATTTGAATACACTTGCGCCATCTTCTCTTTTGACAATGTGATCGCTGAGCCTGAAGCAAAACGAAGTTTATCTGCGTCGATCAAATCGAACACAGCATCCTGCAGCACTTCCGAATACATTTCCAAATCGTGAAATTCCGAGTCGATCAACCCGTGCAAGGCAGAGTTGGCAACTGAACCAACACCAGATTGAATTGGCGCCAGCTTTTCAGTCAGCCTACCCGCCCGGATTTCCGAACGCATTAATTCCAAAAGGTGGGATGCGATGGCTTCGGTTTCACTGTCCGGCGGAACGATCATTGACGGTGAATCGATCTGGTCCGTAAAGACGATACCACGGATTTTTTCCACATCCACCGGGATGCCAGTCGTTCCGATACGATCTGCAACATGGGTCAGCGGAATCGGCAGGCGTCCTTCGTGTTTGCCGGTATCGTATATATCATGGAGACGGTAAAGCCGCTCCGGCTGTTCCGTATTGATTTCAACAATGACATTTTTTGCGTATTGGGCGAAAATTGGTGAATTGCCGACAGAAGTTGTCGGGATGATCATGCCGTCTTTTGTAATCGAGATCGCCTCGATGATGGCAAAATCCACAGGACCCAGGACGCCGTCACGGATCCATTCGGCTGTATGGGATAAATGATGATCCGTATAAAGCATTGCGCCTTCATTAATTTTTCTGCGCATTACCGGATCCGATTGAAATGGCAGGCGTTTGTTTACGATGCCCGCTTGCGCAAATACGGTATCGATATTGGAACCGAGAGAAGCTCCGGTGTAGACATTCACTTTAAAGGTTTCCTTTTCTGCGCGTTTTGCCAATGCGAGAGGGACCGCTTTTGCATCTCCCGCCTGCGTGAAACCGCTGAGGCCGAGTGTCATGCCGTCCTTTATCCAAGCTGCTGCTTCTTCCGCGCTTATTACGCGTCCCTTTAATTGTTCCACTCCAATGCGCGCCAGTCGATTATCCATTATTCCACACACCTTTCTCATCAGAATGAAATCTGTGATTTGGTTTATCTATACCCACATTGATACCACTTCAATATACCCTTTTACTCTTCCTTCAGAATTCTCCGTTCATTCACAAAATCGCAACATATTTTAAGTATTTTTCTATAACTTAGAGACCCGAAAAAAGTCAAAAAGCCCTTAAATCAAGGTTTCTTAAATTATGAGAAAATTCCTTTTATACAATAACATTTTATCCTTAAATTATGATAAAAAATTGAGTTAAACTCATTGACTTTAACATTTACCTATCATACTATATGAAAAGTTGTCAAAACGATTAGCGTTTGCACAATAATTTTAAAGTGAAAGAGGGCTACTTAATTGTCTAACAGCCAACGTAAAAAAATGTCCATATTGATGATCAATATGTTTATTGCTATAGCAAGTTTCGGAATTGTTGTCCCTATTCTCCCGGCTTATCTATTATCCATTGGCCAAGGCGGCACCGCAGCCGGTCTGATGATCGCGATTTTCGCAGGTGCACAGCTTCTGTTTTCTCCACTCGGAGGCAATTGGGCCGATAAATACGGTCCCCGCAAAGTAATTATTCTTGGTCTTGCCTTATTGACCATCTCGATGCTGATGTTCTTTTCCACCGATTCAATCTGGGTCATCTATGCTTCCCGCGTAGTGGGCGGAATCGGCGATGCCTTCCTGATTCCCGGCGTCTTCACTTATGTGGCCGGCATCACAACTGCAAAGCAGCGCGCAAAAGGTACCGGAATGGTCACTGCCGCCATGTCTCTTGGCCTGGTCATCGGACCTGGATTCGGTGGATTTCTTGCCGACATCAGTTTGAAACTGCCGTTTTTGATCGCCGCTATGGTGACATTCAGTGCTATGATTTTCTCTTTCTTCATGCTGAAGGAAATTCAAGCGAATGAAGAAACCAAAAAACAGGCGGAAGAATTTTCTAAAGATGAGTCGATGCTCGAACAAATCGTCCGCTCTACTAAAATGCCTTATTTCATTCCTTTGGTTATCATTTTCATCATGAGTTTTGGCCTTGTCGCTTATGAATCCGTCATCGGTATGTATTTGACGACGCAATTCGGTTCAACCTCGTCGGACATCGCCTTGATGATCACCGCGACAGGTATCGTCAGCGTGACAGTCCAGTTCTTCGTGGTCGACCGGCTTGTTCGCCGATTCGGCGAAGTCAAAACATTGATCGCTTTTCTTGGACTTGCAACAACCGGCTTCCTGATTTCATTGACTGCAGGAAGCTACGGCGCCTTTTTCGGTGTCTCCCTCGTGATTTTCCTTGCGATGGCCATTCTTCGCCCGGTTCTCAATATTCTGGTGTCGAAAATGGCCGCTGGTGAAATCGGCTTTGCAATGGGCATGGCCACTGCCTATATGAGCCTCGGCAATGTCCTGGGCCCGATTTCTGCAGGCATGCTGTTTGATGTCAACATCAACTACCCGTTCATCCTTGGCCTTGGTCTGTTGGTCGTGACTCTCTCGATTGCCATGGCTTGGCGCAAAACGAATAATGCAAAAACAATGGGCGACGATGCGAACAATGAAACCCACGAAGCTGAACCTTTAACATAAAGGTTCAGTTTTTTATTGGGACCGAGTTTACCTGATTGACAAGAAGTTCGAGCCGGCATAACATGGTAAATTGAGTGTAAAAAATCATGGCTTATTAACGGTAAATGGGGGAGTTTTTTCCTCTCCTCTCGTACATAAATAAAACCTTTTTAAAAAATCGGTCCTCCCTGTTTATTTTATTCACTTATATATAGAAGAAACTCCAACTGCACAACCATCTACAATAAGAAAAGGGGCGCACCATGTCACCAGATCAACGCAAAAAGATCATTATTTTGATGATCAATATGTTCATAGCCATTGCCAGTTTTGGCATCATTATCCCCATTCTCCCGTCCTATCTGCAATCCATCGGCCAGGGAGGCATGGCTGCCGGTCTAATGATTGCGATATTCGCAGCAGCGCAATTCCTGTTCTCGCCGATAGCCGGCAAATGGGCGGATCAGTACGGCCGCAGAAGAATGATCATCTACGGACTGGTCGGCTTGACCCTTTCCATGTTCGTTTTCTACGCATCCGATTTCATCTGGGTGCTTTACTTCTCCCGTGTTATCGGGGGAATCGGCGCAGCCATGCTCGTGCCGGCCATTTTCGCCTATATTGCAGACATCACGACTTTCGACCAGCGCGCAAAAGGCACAAGCCTTGTGTCCGCAGCTATGTCCCTCGGCATCGTCGTCGGTCCGGGAATCGGCGGATTCCTGGCTGATTACAGCTTAAAATTGCCGTTTCTTGTATCGGCATTCGTTTCACTTGGCGCCGTTGTATTTTCCCTCATCCTATTGAAGGACAGCGACGCTGAAAATGCGGACGCCGGACTTGCTATCGACATGACGCAAAAGGAATCCATGCTGTCAAAAATTGCGTCATCCACGAAAAAACAGTATTTCATTCCATTGATCATCACGCTTGTCATGAGCTTCGGTTTGCTCGCCTACGAATCAATCGTCGGTCTTTACCTTGATAATCAATTCAACTCGACTGCCAAAGATATTGCCTTTATGATTACGGCAACCGGTATTGTCAGTGTCATCGTCCAATTGTTCATCGTCGACCGCATCGTCCGCCGTTTTGGTGAAGTGACGATTCTCATCGCATTTCTCGGTGTTGCGGCGTTCGGCTTCCTGTTATCGTTGTTTGCAGGCAGCTACGCGATGTTCTTCGGCGTATCGCTCGTCATATTCCTGGCAACGTCGATTCTTCGTCCAGTGCTGAACACGCTGATTTCCAAAATGGCGGAAGGTGAAGTCGGATTTGCAATGGGCATGAACAATGCCTATATGAGCATCGGCAACGTCATGGGACCTTTGCTTGCGGGCGCCCTCTACGATGTCAACATCATTTTCCCGTTCATCCTCGGTTTGATCATGCTGATGATCACCATTTTCATCACCATGGTATGGCAGCGTTCACGAGCAGTGAAGGTTAAAATTGCAGAAGAGTATTAATTGACTATTTATGTTGAACTAAATAATCAGCATTTATATGACGCTTCGGCGCTTAGAACAAGGGCAAAGATTATGCTCCTGCATCGCTACGCTGCTTCGTCGCAGAAGAGCCAAAGCAAAGATTATGCTCCTGCATCGCTACGCTGCTTCGTCGCAGAAGAGCCAAAGCAAAGATTATGCTCCTGCATCGCTACGCTGCTTCGTCGCAGAAGAGCCAAAGCAAAGATTATGCTCCTGCGCAAGCTCGGCGCTGAGAGGACTCTCTAGAGATATGGAGTAAAACAGCGCAGACGCCCAGGGGACCAAGCGAAGTGCTGAGATCCACTCGGGCGAAGTGAAACGAGACCGAGTTAGCTCAGCGCGAGCCCCCAGGCAAGCAAGCTGTTTTGCGGAATATCGGCTACTATAGATTTATTAGCTCAATAATATGTTAAAAGCAGAAGGAGCCCCGTCTCTTTCTGCTTTTTTTGATGCAAGCCCCCAACCCTCACGCTTTACGCATTGTATAAGTACTTGTATAATTAATATACAACTAACTTATAGAAATGTGGGTCCTGCCATGTACAATATAAAAGCTGCCGCAAAGATCCTCGATATGCCAAAAGTGACCATCCGATCGTGGGAAACACGGTACAATGCGATTACTCCAGCTCGAACAGAGTCAGGCCACCGCCTCTACTCTGACCAGAATCTGGAGGATTTGCAGTGGCTGAAAATCCAGGTTCAAAATAACGGCATCAAAATTAGCGAAGCCGTTAAACTCTTGCATGCATCACGCAAAAAATTCGTGAAGCCTGCCAGTGAGTTGACGGCTCCCACTATGGGATCTCAACCATACGACAAGCAGATCGAAGAACTTTATACCGCCGGAGCCGAAATGGACAGTGACCGTTTCCAGTATTTATTGGATTTGAATTTCTCGATGTTCCATTACCGCACGGTGTTCTTTTCGATTTTGGCGCCATTGATGGTCCGCATCGGTAATGAATGGGAAAACGGCACCATCACTGTGGCCCATGAGCATATGCTGAGCCATCTGGTGCTTCAGCGTTTCACTCAGTTTTTCCGCATCTTCCCGACATCGGATAGTTTGCCAAAAGTGCTGGCGTTCTGTCCGAGCGGCGAACATCATCAGCTCGGCTTGTTGCTGTTCACTTTATTCCTCCGGGAAAATGGGTATTCAGTGGCGTATATCGGTCCGGACACCCCGCTCGAAGGGCTTCCGGAACTTATTGAAAAACAGGATTTCAAATTGGTCGCCATGTCCATCGGGCATAAACGGTTGATGCCTGCTGTTGAAAATTATATTGCCACATTGAAAGCCACCAAGCCCGATCTGCAATTTGTCATTGGCGGACGGTGCCTTGGCCACAATGAAAATAATACAAACCAGTATTATCTTGGCAATACTTATGAAGAGTGGCAGCGCTGGTTGGACGAAACCCAGCCCAGAAGAGCCTGACGCAACCCTTTTCAGACACAGTTGTCTGAAAAGGGTTTTTTTATTTCAAATTAAAAAGAAAAAAAAAGACCTGCTCTTTAGAGCAAGTCGAGGTCCTGATAGGCGGACTGGTATGGTCCGTTGTCTGTCACTTCTGAATGGTAGAGAGCTTTCAAGGCAAAGCCCTTTTCAAGTTCCATGTCTTTCATCAGCGTTTTCAGGCGCTTTTTCAGCTCCGGATTTTCACTGACGAGACGTTCCATCTTCGTTTTCGTATATTTCATAATGCGGTCGCTCCTTTCAGTTGCTGCCGGTTTTATTGTATTGTATCATCCTGCAGCGCTATTTAACGAAAAAACGCACTTGCTATCGGGCAAGTGCGTTTCCTGCTTTATCCCGTATTAACATTTAGTGGGGATGAAGAACCCCACTGAATGAAGTTTCGCTTTATTGCCATAAATCAGCCAAACACCTGGAAAACGTAATTCGCGAGGAACAGCGCGGCGATCACATAAAGCGCCGGTGTAACTTCGCGCCATTTGCCGAGGCCGACTTTCAATACCGGATACATGATAAAGCCAATGGCAATGCCGTCAGCGATACTGTACGTAAACGGGATGAGGACGATGATCAGAAATGCCGGAATGCTCTCGCTCATGTCTTTCATGTCGAGGTTCTTGATGTTCTGCAGCATTAGCGCACCAATGATGATCAGAATCGGCGCAATTGCGCTGTCCGGGATCAATTTGATGACGGGAACGAAAAATGCGGCACCAAGAAACAGCAAGCCGGTTGTAATAGCCGTCAAACCTGTGCGTCCGCCTGCTGCCATGCCAGCCAATGTCTCCACACTGGCGACAGTCGGGCTCGTTCCGAAAATGCCGGAAGCCATCGATCCGATCGACGTTGCCTGGAAAGCGCGCTTGTACTTCTCGGGACGGTCGATGAAATTGACCTGTCCGTGGACGAGACCGATATTCTCAAATATCAACACCATCGACAGCGAGAAAACCGCCACCCAAAATCCCATAGTCAGGAAGCTGGTGAAACTTAGCGCACCGAATCCTGCAAAAGCTTCTGAAGCGCTCATCGCCGGTTCATCCAGTCCGCCGAGATCGATCATGCCGAAGAAAAAGGCGATCAATGTTCCTGCCACAATCGTGATGAGGAAATTTCCCGGCACGTTGCGGATGAACAGGATGATGGCGATGAGGAATGTCAAAGCTGTTGCTAATAGCAGTGGATCGGAAATCGATCCCAACGCCAAAATCGAACCTTCGCCGTTGATGACGATTCCACCTTTTTCAAGGCCCAGCAGCATCAGGAATAATCCCAAACCGACTGTGATCGCCTCTTTCAGCGAATGCGGCACCGCAGCACTCAGCACTTTGGCAAAACGGGTAAACGCCACAGCGACAAAAATGACGCCGGAAACAAATACGACTGCCAAAGCCTCCTGCCACGTGAGGCCCATCGATTGCACCATTGTGTATGAAAACAGCGCGTTGATGCCCATGCCCGGAATCAGCAGAATCGGCACATTGCCCCAGAATCCCATAACCAATGCGCCGAAAACGGAAGCCGCAATCGTGGCGATGATCGCCGCTTCAATCGGCATGCCCGACTCCGACAGGATCAACGAATTAACCGCGATGATGTAGACCACTGTGAAGAAGCCGATCAAACCTGCCAGTAACTCCCGTTTCACCGAAGTACCATTTTCTTCAAGACCGAAAAAACGGTCCATCCATTTATTCATATACATAACCTTCTATTAAATTAGCCCTCTCCCTACCCGCTCTGCCTGAATAAATCCAGGTGAGCCAAGATAGAATTGTAATTCATAAAGGGGGTTCCGTCAAGGGTTTGGGGTTGACAGGTGTGGAGGTTAAAGAAGTGCTGGTTTTCCACCGTTCCCCTGGACGAATTGCAGGATATTTCAAGGTCGGTTTTTCGCATTTCGCTGGTGCGAAATGCTTTGCATTCAGTTTTTAATTCTTCTAAAAATATATTTCCCGGGAAATATATTTTCCTTTTCAAGAAATGCTATACTTCAATTAATCTGTAGAAATGAGGTGTTATATGGAAAGAGAAAAAATGGAATTACTGTCTATGGAAACAGCGCTCAGTTCGTTGATAGGCCGAATGCCTGCAGTTCATTCACAGCTGAACTATCTTAAAGGAAAACTGCACCGGACTGTTGCCGGGAGTCGCGGCGAGGAACGGATGCGTCAGCGATTTATCGAATTCCAGCCGGAAGAAGAAGTTCATGCGCTGTGGGATGTCGGTTTGGCAATCGGGTCATGGAAAACGCAGTTTGACGGCATTGTGCTGACACGGAGAGGCGCCATCGTCATCGATTCAAAGAACATCAGCGGCAAACTCCATTTTGACGACAAGACCGGCGAGTTCTATCGATTTGACGACAATGATGTGAAAGAAGTTTTTGATGATCCGCGCATCCAATTAAATAAAAATATCCGCTTCCTGTCGAAATGGTTTACCCGGAAAAAGATAAATTTGCCAGTCAGCGGTCTAATCGTCTTCACACCCAAGAACTGTGAATTTATTGTCCGGCCAAAAGGCAAACACCTCTGCAAAGTCTATCAAATGCCCGAGTATTTATTTCAAATCCTAAAGGCTTTCCCCCTCGAAGCCAAACCGTCGAATCTGCCGAAAATAAAAAAGCAGATTGTTGGCGGCCATGTCCCCTACCTGAGAACCCCTTTATGTGCTAAATATTATATTGAAGCGAGTGAAATACGGCGCGGCGTTCAATGTATGGCTTGCCGGAATTATGGAATGAAACGAATAAAGAAGAGCTGGCAATGCCCGGGTTGCGCCCACCGCGACCGGCAAGCGCATAAGTTTGCCTTGCGTGAATACTTTTCTCTGATCGATACGCATATCACGAATCAGGCGTTTCGTGAGTGGTGTGGTGTGAGTTCAAGGTCCGTTGCTACCAGATTATTGTCACAGTTTGATTTTGTGATTGATGGAGAATCCAAAGCTAGGAGATACAGTTTAAAGAAGAGAGACTGAAGCGTCTCTCTTTTTTATTTTTGCTGATATTAACGGAACGCGCATAAGTGTCTGCTAATCGCGCGTAAAATGTTTTAACCGTGCATATTTTTTTCTAATCGCGCATATAATTTTTTAATCGCGCGTATTTTTTTCTAATCGCGCATAACATTCCTGTAGAAACAAAATAACCAAAAAAGGAAGCTTTTCGCCAAGTAAAAAGACCCTCATCAACACCTAAATCACTTATTTTCAATAAATTGCCCCTTCTCTACCCCCATTTCTTTTAAAACCCTACTCTTTCCTTAAGATTTTCAATCTTCATCGTATTTCGCCTCAGCGAAATGCAGGCATTCTGCGCTCTTCAGGTTTTTTACAAGCTACAATTCACCCTTCCTGAGAATTGCTTCCAAAATCAAAAACAAAAAACCAAATAATGGATGCTTTTCGCCGGGCGAAAAGCGATAAAACCTGAAGCCCGTACGTTAATACGTTGTGCTGTTTCATCCCATCAAAAAAAGCCACACGCAATTTGCGTGTGGCTTCAGCATTCATTGTTTAAAAGAACATTCCCGCAATCGAGGCGCTCAGCAGTGAAGCAAGTGCTCCGGCAGCAACTGCGCGCATGCCAAGTTTGGCGATATCGGGACGGCGATTTGGAGCGAGTGAACCGAGTCCGCCCAGCAGGATAGCCAGTGAGCTCAAGTTAGCGAAACCACAAAGCGCAAAGCTGACAATAAGGACTGTTTTCGGTGACAGATCCGCCATTTGATCCGTGAAGGATACGTAAGCGACAAACTCGTTAAGAACAAGCTTCTGGCCGATGAAGCTCCCCGCTTGAACAGCTTCCACCCAAGGCACACCGATTGCAAACGCGAGTGGCGCAAAAATGAATCCGAGAATCCCCTGGATTGTCAGGTCTTCAAATCCGACAAAGCCTCCAACAAAGCCAAGTACACCATTCGCTAAAGCGATTAATGCGATGAACGCCAGAAGCATTGCACCAACATTCAACGCTAATTGCAGACCGTCGGATGCACCGCGTGCAGCAGCGTCGACTACGTTTGTGGATTCTTTATCTTTTTCCATTACAAAATCTTTTTCATCGACTTCCTCACGTTCCGGAATCATGATTTTCGCCATGATTAACCCGGCTGGAGCCGCCATGAAACTGGCCGCAAGAAGATATTCAAGCGGAACGCCAAGAAGTGCGTAACCCGCCAGTGTCGAACCTGCAACTGAAGCAAGTCCCCCGGTCATGACTGCAAACAACTCGGATTTCGTCATCGTCGGCAGGAACGGGCGCACGACTAATGGTGCTTCCGTCTGGCCGACAAAGATGTTGGCTGAGGCGGAAATCGATTCCGCTTTGCTTGTACCAAGCAGTTTTGATAACGCACCTCCAAGAAAGCGGATAACAATCTGCATGATGCCTAGATAATAAAGGACCGAGATTAAAGATGAGAAGAAGATGATGATCGTCAGTACCTGGAAAGCGAAGACGAAACCGAATCCTTCTGTATCGGCTGCTGGACCAAACACGAAGGCAATCCCCTCGCCCGCGTAACCGATTACATTATTGACCACTCCGGACAACCAAAGCAGTCCCTGGCGCCCTGTTTCCCATTCAAGTACGATGAACGCGAAACTGATCTGAATCGCCAATCCACCTAAAATTGTCCGTGGCTTAATGGATTTTTTTCCGTCCGACATAAGGAAGGCAAGTCCCAGAACAACGAAGATGCCGAAGATGCCCCATAATATATTCACAACTTCACCTCATAATTAGTATTTTCTCAGAAAATTAGGCAAATAAAACGCTTAACTCATCCGTCGTCTGACATCTTACCAAAGCTATTTAGAGAAGTAAATGTATAATATGTTACAAATCCAGATAAAGTACGTATTTCCAATGACTCCAAATTTGACAATTAAACTGAACCCCGGCAACATGATCTCATTTTTATGCTACTCCGCTTTTATTGATCCTCAGCCGGAGGGTCTGCTTTCTTCAGGAAAAAGGACAAAAAGACACCGACGAGACTAAGAATTCCAGCAACAATAAAGGAGATATTGACGCCACGGATCAAACCTTGGACGCCATATTCCTGCGGATCGAGAGCGGTGCTGGTCATAATCGTGACCAGCAAAGCGGTGCCAATCGAACCCGATACCTGGCGCATCGTATTGCTCATCGCCGTACCATGCGGAATCAGGCGTTCGGGCAACTGATTGAGTCCTGCGGTCGTAACCGGCATCATGACCATCGCAACGCCGAACATCCGGATGGCGTGCATGATCGTCAAATAGGTGAACGAGGTTTCGGCGGTCAGTACCGTAAATTGGAACGTGCTGACCGTGACAATGAGCAAACCGATAATGGCCAGCCATTTCCCGCCGAATGCATCAAAGACCCGCCCGGTGATCGGATTCATGATTCCCATAATAATGGCGCCGGGCAAGAGCATCAGTCCGGATTCCAGAGCGGTGAAACCGTGCATGTCCTGCATATAAATCGGCAGGATCGTCGCGCTGCCGATCATTGAAATGAATACGATGACACTCAGAATGGTAGACACCGTAAAAATTTTATATTGAAAAACTCTGAATTCGAGCAACGGTTCTTTCAATATCGACTGGCGCCGAATAAAGAAGAACAGTGAAACGACGCCAATAGCGATTGACAGAAGAACTGGCAGACTGCCCCAGCCGGTCGTGCCGGCGCTGGAGAAGCCGTAAAGAATCCCCCCAAAACCAGCCGTCGAGAGCATGACTGAAAAGATATCCAATTTCGGAAATGTCTGTTTCGTGACGTTTTTCAAAAAGAAATAAGCAAAAATCAGATCGATCAACGCAATTGGAATCACAATATAAAACAAAGCGCGCCAAGGATATTGGCCGACAATCCAGCCGGAGAGGGTCGGACCGATTGCCGGGGCAAAGGAAATGACAAGGCCGAACAAGCCCATCGCCTGCCCCCTTTTCTCAATCGGGAAAACGACAAACAAAATCGTCTGTGTCAGCGGTATCATGATTCCGGCTCCCGAGGCTTGAATTATGCGACCGAGCATCAAAACAGAAAAACCCGGCGCAAACGCCGCCACGATTGTTCCGACGGTGAACAGCCCCATCGCTGTCAGGAATAAAGTGCGCGTGGAAAATTTGCCAATTAAAAAGGCAGTGACCGGAATCATCACGCCATTTACAAGCATGAAAACAGTCGTCAGCCACTGAGCGGTATTTGCCGTTATTTGAAGATCTTCCATAATATGCGGCAAAGCCGTTGCAAGCAAGGTCTGGTTGAGGATGGCGACAAAAACGCCGGCCATCAGCACCGCAAGCAGCGGCGCAATTTTTATATCTTTCTTATCTTCTACATCATGCTTATTCGCCAATGGCTTCCCCCCGCTCTTTCAGACAGTCTCAGTAAAGCATAATTTGCGTTCTATTATCCTCGTTACCCTCATCGCTTTCAACTAATCCGGGTTCTTCCAAACAACAATAAAAAACAGCACAGCCTCAATCGGCTGTGCTGCAGGAAATCATGCTTTCGCTTTCTCCCCACGATGGCTGATGCGGTAAAACACCAGGTAAAGGGCGGGAATCATCACCAATGTGAACAGACTGGAGAATGCCAGTCCTGCGATGATTGTCACCGCCAGCGGTTCGAATAGCGGGTCTCCCGACAAGGCAACCGGAATCAGCGCTACAATTGAGGTTACCGAAGTCAAAATAATCGGTTTGATGCGCGCATAACCCGATTCCATGATTGCTTCTTTAATGGAAAAATTACCAGACAAGCGGCGCGTTTCCACAAAGTCGATGAGCACGACTGCGTTCCGGACCACAATCCCCGTCAGCGACACAATCCCCATAACTCCGAGGAAGCTGAGCGGCGTCTGTGTCAGGAACAAGCCGAGAATGGCACCGGAAATTCCGAGGTAAACCGCGATCAATACCAGGAATGGCAGACTGAACGATTTGAATTGGAAGGCGATGACGAGATAGACCAACAGCAACACTACCAGGAACAGGATGCCGATTTCGGCAAAGAATGCTTCCTGATCAGTATTCTCACCACCTGTGGAAATTTCGTACCCTTCCGTAAGGTCAGCTCTTACTTCATCGACCACTTCAAGCATTGTGGCTTCAAAATCATCTGCACTGCCAAAGGCGCGCAGCGTGATTGCACGGTCGCCATCCTGATGTGGCACTTGCGCAATGGCAGTTGTTCGTTCTTCATCCAATAATTCATTCAGCGGAATTAATTGTGGCGGGCCCTGCTGGCCGCCTTGCCCGCTCGCAGCCGGAACTGCAAATTCGGAGAGGTCAATTTCCTGGCCTTCTTCAATTCCAGATTGTTTCAGTACGACCTCATAGAATTCATTGTCTTCGAAAATACGGTAAAGCGGAACTCCCTGCGTCAGCAGCTGAAGCTGATTCGTGACCGTATTTAGCGCGATACTGTTGTTTTCAAGCGCATCACGATTCGGCGCGTATTCAATCGCAGGAACCGGATCACCCAGATTATCGGTAACAATATCCGCACCGTTATCGAGCATCTGCTGTTTCAGCGTATCACGTAAAGCTTCAAGTTCTGCAATCTCTTCTCCCGTAACCGTTACGGTCACCGGAGCTCCAACTGGAGGCCCCTGAACAATCGTGTCGAGGAAGATCTCGGCCTCCGGATAACGTTCACGCAGCTCAGGCTCCCATTTATCGATAAACGCAGAAGCCGACGTATTGTCGCGGTTGACACGTATAGCCACCTGGCCGGTATTGGAGCCGGTGTTATCCAATGATGATGCAAACAGATTCGGCAAGCCGTCCCCAGTGAAAATTGCCAGTTCGTTAATATTTTCATCTTCTTCCGCGAGTTCTTCCGTAATACCTGCCAGGAATGCATCGGTCTCTTCAATCGGAGTTCCTTCTGCAAGACGGACATTCATCGTCACTTCCTCACGGTCAGCTTCCGGGAAAAACTCAAACGGTGTGAATAAAGCGAGTGACAGCAAGCCGGTTGCAATCAGCAAGCCGCCGGCTCCCACCCATATCGGGCGTTTCAGAACGCCGCGCAACACTTTCTCAGAATAAAATACAGCCAACTTCTCGAGCGGTTTTCCGAGAAAGCCCGGTGTGTCGGAAATTTTCTTGACTTTTCGTTTCGTCTTCAAATACTGCATCATCGGCACCAATGTAATCGACAACACGGTCGATGCAATGATGGTCGTGATGAGGATACTTGGCAGTGCTTTGATAAACGCGCCGTTGCCGCCCGATAACAGCAGTAACGGAGAAAATGTCACGACAATCGCCAGACTGGACGAAATGATCGACGGGTAAACTTCGCGGACGCCCCGAATGGCGCCGTCACGTGCCGAATCCCCCAATTTATAGCGCCGCTGGATATTGTCATTGACGACAATGCTGTCATCAACGAGTATCCCGATGGCGATGATGAGCCCAATCACGGAAATCTGGTTCAAATCGACGCCCATATACGGAATCGGAATCAGCCCGATTAAAACAGAAGCCAGCACCGTCAAGGCAACCGCGAATGCCCCAAAAAGAGTCAAGCCGGCTGTCGTTGCAATCAATACGGCCAATACTGCAATCAACAACGACACATATAGGCCGCTGAAGATTTCATTGACATTATCAGCCTGTGATTCGTATTTGTTTGCTTCCACACCAGCCGGCAGCGTTTCGTTGAACGCTTCAATCACTTCCGTCACCCGCTCATCGACAGCCGGCACATCCTGGCCGGTCTGCAGAAAGACGGTATAGGATATGGCATCGCTGCCTTCAAAAGTGACAATGTCGACCGTCTCCTGGTCGACCGTTTCAATCGTTGCTACGTCACTCAACGGAACTGCAGATGCTCCCACCTGCAATTGCTCGAGTTTCTCAATGCCTTCTGCCTCGCTGACAGTCAACACGAGCCGCTCATTGCCATTGTCATGCGTGCCGAGTGACAGCGGCTGATTGGCCTGCTGCAAGGATTCGAGCACGGCAAACGGCTGAAGGTTATTTTCAGCGAGCGCGTCCCCGTCCAGTTCAATGAGAATCTGCTGGTCGTTGAGGCCTTTGACAGTCGTTCCTGCCACGCCCGGCACCGCTTCCACATCTTCAGATAAACCGGCCAAGTCCTGTTTCATCCCATCCAGTTCTGCACGGTCGCCGTAGAACATATACGACACCAGCGGAAAGGTCAGGTCGAGCTTCTCGACAGACGTTTCCTGTGCCTGTTCCGGGAAATTTGCAGATGCGCTCTGTGCTTCCTGCTGGATTGAATTGATCAGCGCATCCGGCTCGACTCCGTCTTCAATTTCCAATGTGATGATGGAGGCTGAATTGGAAGAAATGGATTGAATGGATGAAATGCCATCCACTTTCTGAATTTCATTTTCCAGCGGCGTCGTAATCGAGCGTTCCACTTCCTGGGGTCCAGCTCCCGGTAAAATCGTCGACACGAGCACGAGACCCGGCGGCGTTTCCGGAATTTCCCGCTGAGGCAGGGTCAGAAATGTATAAACACCGACCAGCATAAAGATAAAAATCAGGAATATAAACAGTTTGCTCCGCTCTAATATGTAATTCATAAAGAAACCTTCTTTCCATATTTGTATAACTATTGTATAACCAAATGATTCCGAATGTCCAATCCGGAATGTCGAGAAAAATAAAAATCCCCGTCCAGCTGAAAGCTTTGACAGGGATGTTCATTATTAGATGTTTTCGAGGAACAGGCGGATGACATCAGCACCGCCGATAAATGTGCCGAGTGAGCTGCCGAGGTTCGTCAGAACGACAACCAGCAGGACACGCGTAACTTTATTGTCCCAAAAACCTTTAAGGGTAAAAACATCCTTCGATAATGTTTCGAAATCGCCGATATTCGGTTTGCGGATCGAAGCCTGGGTTAAACCTGAGAACCAGCCTGCCGCTACAAGCGGATTGAGCGACGAAACCGGTGCGGCCACGAATGCCGTCAAAATTGCGAGTGGATGGCCAAATGCAATGGTCGCGCCAATCGCCGCCAAGGTTCCGTTCCACAGAATCCAGCTGATTGTCTGATCAAGGCCGGCTGCCGGGTTGGCAATAAATGTATAGGCAATGATTCCGATGATAATGAACGGAATTGCCCAGCCGATGATTTTGGGCCATTTGGATTTTGGCGGCACTTCCGAAAGTTTATCAAGATCATGCTCATTATGAATCTCTCTCGTAATGCCTGGAACATGTGCGGCACCGAGCACTGCAACGATTTTATTGCCCGGAGCCTCTTTGATTTTCTGCGCAAGATATTGATCGCGTTCATCAATCAGCGGTGTTTTCAGCCGTGGAAAGGCTTTAGTGAAATCGTCCATGACGGCACTCAGCGTGTCCTGCGATTTCATTTTCTCGAGGTCTTCCTCTGAAATCGTCTCTTTGCTGAAGATGCTGAAGAATACCGACATCAGCAATTGCACTTTGCCCCATAGGCCGATATTGCCCCAGATGCGGGAAAATGTCACCTGGATGTTACGGTCAGCAAGCACCAGTTCTGCACCGGTTTCTTTTGCGGACTCGATTCCCTGGATCATTTCCTGTCCCGGTTTGATGCCGAATTGGTCGGCCAAGCGGTTCTGGAATGAAGAGATGGCCAGGTTCATCAATAACAGACTCGACTTTTTCTCTTTGATTACTTTAAAGATGTCGGTTTCTTTCCATTTGCTGTTTTCAGTGACCGATTGATAACGCTGCGCATCCAATTCAATGCAGATCGAGTCTGGCTGCTCGGCGTCAATCACTTCTTTGACCTGCTCCGCGCTCCGTTTGGAAACATGGGCCGTTCCGATCAGGATCAATTCTTTATCGCCATATTGCAGGCGTGTGATATTTTCTTCTTGCATGAGTTTACTTCCTTCATAGAATTTATTTCTTTTCACAGATATACATGAAAAGACTGTCTATTCTATATAATGGATGACTGGAGGAAAAATATCAATCCTGCGCCACCGTTTTCGGCAAGTTTCACACAAGCGCCTCAAAATCCTGCAACGATGAAAATTTATAAACCAGAAATTGTTCCGCCGGATCTTTGACAATGGTCGGCAAGTCGATTGACTCAGACAGTTCAAATACAGTGCTGCGATCTAAAAAATCGATGTACTCAGCGGTGGGGTAATAAAGGATGATTTTCACCTCACGCGGATAAGTTTCTTCAGAACGCAGAATATTATCAATCACTTTCATGAAAATCTGCACGGAAAATGGATTGAAGAAATAGAAAACTGTGTCTTCAGCCTGCACTTCATAGTCCTGCGCCATGCCACATTGGATCCGGAGACGATCCAGTCCGGTACGATGATTGCGGCCATAATCCGCCAGATTCTGCTTCGCTTCACCGCAAAAATTCGTATTCAGTTCCACACCTGTTGTCCGGCAGCCAAACCGGTCATGGGCATAGAAATTCAAACGTCCTTTGCCGGATCCGAAATCAACCAGTCCGTCACCCTCCTCGATCGGGTGACGGTTAAATAATTGTTTCAAATGTTCATATGGAGTCGGTTCATAACGGTTATGATGCAATGTAGCTTCGGATATCCACTGTGTTCCTGCTGTTTGTATATTCAGATATTTGTCTCCTTCATGCTCTTTCATCTCTGTCACCCTCTTCTCTCGCCGTAATCTTGTCACTTGCCTATCAATACCCATCTTCCACTTGCAAATAACAATGAATTTTGATAAAGTCGAGCTAATTCAATAGTTCTTGCTCTTTATCATCGGAGTGAGGATAGAGGCGCAATCACCATCAGTAAGCAGAATGAGGAGCACGGGCTCCCCGGACTTCTGCCGGAAGGGGTGTTTGCCGAAGTGGCAGGAAACCCTGGTTCCTGCTGCTGGTCCTGCATTTAAGAAATGCAGGATTGTCATGCGGATTTCCGCATGGAGGGCTATCTGGCGTTCATCGACACACGTTGTTTGTGTCGATGCAGCAGCAGCGGAACCTCCGCTGCTGCTTTTTTGTTTTGTGAAGCTGGGGGATGGAGCGAAAATCGGCTGACCGCACCTCGCAGACTCAAAACCGCACCACGGATGCATTGGCTCAGGATTTTATTGCCAAAACATAAAATGCTTTAGAAAAATTTGAAAAGGACGGGATACTATGAATTTCGGAAAAATTATTACAGCAATGGTGACTCCTTTAGATACAAACGGTGACATCGATTTTGCCGCAACGGAGAAGCTGATCGAACATCTTATTGCCAATGGTTCGGATGCCCTTGTTGTGGCTGGCACAACAGGCGAGTCGCCGACGTTGACGGCAACCGAGAAAGTCGAGTTGTTCAAATTTACGGCAGGCAAAGTGAATGGCAGAATTCCAGTCATCGCAGGGACCGGATCGAACGATACCCGCTCGTCAATCGTGCTGACAAAACAGGCTGAAGAAGCTGGGGTCGACGGCATTATGCTTGTGACTCCTTATTACAACAAGCCTGCACAGAACGGTTTGTTCGAGCACTTCAAGGCGATTGCAGAAGCTACACAGCTGCCGATCATGCTCTATAATATCCCGGGGCGCAGCGCCGTCAATATAGCGCCAGAAACAATCATCCGCCTGTCAAAAGTCAGCAATATCGTTTCCGTCAAAGAGGCGAGCGGCAACCTTGACGCAGCGTCATTGATTATTGAAGAGACGCCTGAAGATTTTACCGTCTATAGTGGCGACGACGGATTGACCCTGCCGCTGATGGCAATCGGAGCAGATGGCATCGTCTCTGTAGCCTCCCATATTATCGGCAATGAAATGCAGGCGATGGTCTCGGACTTCATTTCCGGAAAAGTCAAAGAAGCGGCTGCCCAGCACCGCAAACTGCTGCCGGTGATGAATGCCCTGTTTGCGGCACCCAATCCCGTGCCGGTCAAAACAGCATTGCAATTAATCGGCATCCAGACAGGAACTGTCCGCCTTCCGATGATTCCGTTGAACGACGAAGAAACTGCTGCGTTACGTCAGCTTCTTGAGGCCGGCAATATAAAAATTTCTGTTTAAAAGAAAAACGCTGAAGCGACATGCTTCAGCGTTTTTTGCTTGTTGAGAAAGAAACATTAAAACCGATATTCCGCAAAACAGCTTCGCTTGCCTGGGGGCTCGCGCTGAGCTAACTCGGTCTCGTTTCACTTCGTCCGAGTGGATCTCAGCACTTCGCTTGGTCCCCTGGGCGTCTGCGCTGTTTTGCTCCATATCTCAGATTGTTTTCTCTAAAAGCATAGACTTTTAAGCCAATTTCAAGAAACAAGCATTTCGATTTTACCTTGAACACGAGGGAAGCGTCCGTCTAAAGCCAAATGATTTGAGAAGTAGACAGTTTCTCGACAGCCGAAAAACGCTGAAGCGGCATGCTTCAGCGTTTTTTCTATAAATTTTCAGTTACAGTTTCGCAAAATCGAGTTTCTCGAGGGTCTGCTTCAAACTGCCCCCAATCACCAGTGAACGGGTATCAATACCGAGCTGGGAAAGTGTAATTGCAATTTCCGAACGGATACCTGTAAGGATCGCCTTTACACCAACCATATTCAATGCCTGGACAATTTTAATGATTTGTTCGGCAATCATCGAATCGACTTTTACTACGCCGGATAAATCGATGACCAACGTGGAAATCCGTAATTTATTGGCCGCTATCAGTGTCTTCTCCAATATAAACTGTGCCCGGTCAAACTCGATTTCGCCGACAAGCGGCAAGATTGCAACGTTTTCCGCAATCGGCACAACCGGCGCGGACAGTTCAAAGAATTCTTTGCGCGCTGAGGAAAGCCTCTCCTGGTAAGCCTTGATATAGGCGTTGCTGTAGGAATACATCGCATGGTCCAGCAATCCATGGAAAAATTCCAACGCTTCAAACAGCGTCTCCATTGAAATCCCCTGACGCTTGCTTTCGGATTTAATGATTTTTGCAAAATGCTTGCGGTAAAGCGAAGACTCAGCAAGCGCGCTGTCGAGCATCACATCGGCTTCGAGGAAATACATACCGGTGACGTTGCCCCAGTTGCTGATATCTTCATAGACAGCCTGTTCATTGCAGATATTCTTCAGCGATTCCCCAAGAAGTTCGACGAAACCGGCTCTTGCTTCGATCACTTGTTTGATGAATGCTTCATGGCCGGCGATATCTTCCTGACTACTGTCCTTCATGACTTCTTCGTTAATCAATTCCGCTACCAGGTATTTATCTTCAATTATACGCTGCCCCAGTATTTCATAATCTCTATTCATCAGTACCTCCATGAGTTTACAGTTAATCTGTTGGTTGAATTTATTATACCTGTAAGGCCAGCATTCTTGTACTTCTTTTTGCAAAATGGAATAAAGGGTTCTATTAAAGCAAGGATTTTATGAAACTGACAGATATTCCGAAATTTTGCTGATCGTTTCTTCTGCATCGCTTACATGTGGGCTGTGACCTTCTGCGTCCATAAGTTTGTATTCGCTATTTTCAATCCGGCTATGTACATATCTGCCGACTGCCTCCGAAGCCACTGCATCATTGCGGGTCTGCAGGATCAGAGTCGGCACTGTCACTTTATCCAGATCCTCACGGACATCCGCCAGGAAAGTGGCTTCTGCAAAGTCACGGATTATGTCCGGATCATTCGAGCATAATAATTCTTCGAATTCGGAGGCCAAATGAGGGCGTTCTGCATTTTTCATGACAAGAGGCGACAGAAAACGTGCAAACTCGTTATAATTCCCCTCAATCATCTGCAGCATCCCTTCGATTTCCTCCTTTTCAAAACTTCCCTCATAATCTTCTTCATTCAGAAAATAGGGGGAAGGGCCGATCATAATCAGATTCTTCATCAATTGCGGACGCTCGATCGCAGCCAGCGCGCCGATCATACTGCTGACTGAATGTCCGATAAAAACTATATTTTCAAGGGATAGGGCATCACATAATTCCAGAAAATCCTGCTTATAGCCCTCCAGTGTCCGGTACCGTTCCTTATTATATGCGGTTTTATCACTTTTCCCGGAGCCTACATAGTCGAACAGCACGACCCGGTATTTGGTCTCAAAAGCGGGGGCAATTTTGTCCCAGACATATTGATCACAGCCAAAGCCGTGCGCAAATACCAGAACTTTCTGGCCCTGCCCTACGATCCTGACGTTATTTCGTTGAATTATTTGTTCAGCTGTATCTTTTGTTTTTGCCATCTCTTTAGTCACTCCCAGTGAAAAAATAAAAAACCTGATAGTCAAGATAACTACATTTTACCAAATTAAGCTTACATCCCCTAAGAAAATCACTTATATATCCTAAATTTAACCAGTTATATAGCACAGAGAATATGAAGTAATCAAATATATTGCAGCGCACAGGAAAACCCTGCCATATGGTCAGGGTTTCAATTCAAGAAGCAACTGTGACCTTGTTGCGGCCAGCATTTTTGGATTCATACAAAGCGGCATCCGCATGCTGCAGCATTTCAGATATAGAGTGGCCTTTCAAACCTTGTGCCACTCCAATGCTGACGGTTATCGGTTGATACGGCCAATCATGGAGTTCCACTCTCTCACGGATATGTTCCGCAAGATCTTCGGCTCGCTCCAGGTTGATTGCCGGCAGCACCACAACAAATTCCTCGCCGCCGACTCTTGTGGCAAATCCGGCTTTCCCAATCGCAGCCTCCAGCACTTCAGCCAAATTTTTTAAAACAATATCACCGGCATGATGGCCATATGAATCGTTGACCTTTTTGAAAAAATCGATGTCGATCATCAGGAGGGCTGTACCGCCATCTTCAATGAGCTCAGGCAGAAATTCTTCCAGATAGCGCCGGTTTTTCAGGCCGGTCAAAACGTCAGTCACTGTCAGTTCTTTCAGCCGATTATTCAGCACATTCAATTCCGACTTCCTGTATTCCACTTCATCAAGCAATGTTGTAAGTTTTCGGTTCGCTTCTGCTGTTGCCCGGCTTACCTGCTCCGCATTACGTTTCGCATTGAGCATTTCAGTTTCGTATTCATTGCGCACAGGAACATGCATCAAAGCACATTCAAAAAGTCCATTTCGCTTTCGGGTATTCATCAGGACAGGAATCGGTCCTTTTGAACTTTTCATACTCAAATACATCTCACTTACTGCTCCATGCGCCATAATCGAGGGGATGAAGTAGGTTTGGAAATAAACCCTGGAGGCAATCGTCAGTAAATCATGCATATGGGATGGTGCTGTTTCAAGACCGGTCATTTCAAGCATCGTCTTGTTAATTTGCACTATTCTCAAGCCGTGGTCCATCACCAAATAGCCGACAGGTGCCACATCCAATTGTTCTTCCATCTTTACACCCCCTAGCCAGCCAGATAATCCTTTATGACAGCCACTGTTTCCGCAGCATCGCTGATATGCGGATTATGTCCCATCGCTTCCATAACAACGAGCCGGCTTTTCGGGATATGATTATGAACGTATTCCCCCACTTCCACCGGGGCAATCGCATCAAACTGTGTTTGCATGATCAGCGTCGGCACAGCCAACTTTTCAAGCTCCGATCGCATATCCGAAGTGAAAGTCACTTCCGCAAATTGTCTCGCAACCAATGGGTCATTCGAACACAGCAGCTGCTCAAAGTTATCCGTGAGTTCCGGACGGTCTTCATTGCGCATAACCACCGGTGCCAGGTACTTTGCCCATTCCATATAATTCACTTCCATCATATCAAGCAATTCGTTGATGTCGGCTTTATCGAAACCGCCGCGGTAACCGGGTTCATTCATATAATAAGGTGACGGTCCGATCATAATGAGTTTGCTGAATAATTCCGGCTGTTCAATTGAAGCCAGCATGCCGATCATGCTGCTGACTGAATGGCCGACAAAGATGAATTCCTCACCTTCGAGCGCTGCACAAACCTCCAGCAAATCCTGTTTATAGCCGTGTAAGGAGCTATAGCGCTCCGGCGAATAAGACTGCCTGTCGCTTAGACCGGATCCTACGTAATCGAACGTGACTACCCGATTATCCGCTTTAAATTCCTCAATAACTTCTTTCCACACCAGTTGATCACAGCCGAAACCATGCGCAAAAATGATTGTTTTTTCACCCTGCCCGGAAATTTTCACATTATTTCGCTCCACAACATTCATCATTGTTACCCCATCTCTCCATCTCTCTGTTTATCCAGATTGAAACTATATTAGAAATATCATACCAAAAAAATGCGTTGGCCAATACGAACAATTCAACTTTATGTTAATAAAAAGAAATAATCATGGCCAATGACACTCCACTGACAAAATTGCTTCTTCTCTCAACTATTTATCTGGATTTTTATCTGAAGTTTCTCTGCCGTTTAAAACCAACCATAGAAAAAAGCCGGCCAAATTACAGCCGGCTCAATTTATTATTTATTGCTTACGTGCTCTTAGCGCCATAGTTGTCGTCAATGCTGCAAGCATCAGTCCAGCGAAGATCCACAGGTACGGAATTGTTCCGGCACCTTCAGCTCCACCAAGTCCTGTGGCAGGCATTTTGTCAGGCATTTCTGCACCGCCGAACTGTTCAGGGAATTGATCCGTGATCGCCGCTGATAATCCAGCTGCCGGCATTGTCATATGCGCATAAGCTGCGCGCATTTCAGAGTAAGCCGTTTCGTAATCACCCGCTACATAAGCGTCGAACGATCCAAGCAATTGGCTGACATGAGTTGTCAAACCTTCTTCCAAAGCATCAGCCGGTACGCGTCCTTCTGTTGCTGCATCAAGCAAGGCTGCCTGTTCGACGATGTATCCATCAAGATCAGCTTTTGCCTGTTCCTGGCCTTCAGCGTCGCCTTCTCCAGTTGCTGTTACATAGTCAACGAAGTAGCCGATGTGAGAGCCCCAGATCTCAGCGAATTGAGCGCCCGCTTCTTCACCATAGACTGAACCAACGGCTGCTGAAAGATCGTCGGCGTTCGCCATCAATGCGCCAGCTGCCTGATCAAAGCTTTCTGCTCCATCTGCACCATCTTGCATAGCCATTACAGCTAATCCAGCATGCTCAGTGAATGTGTAATTCAAAGTTGCGCGCAAGTCGATTGCCGGTGTATCGGGATTCGTTCCATCAACCAATTCAGGGAATTGATCCGCGATTGCGATTGACAGCGTTTCAGCAAACATGCTCATGTGTTGGATGGATTCGCGCTCCAGTGTATAAGATGTCTCGAAATCTCCTTCAACATATGCATCAAATGAGTTGATCAACTGATCCACGTGCATATCCAATCCTTCCTGGACTGCTGCTGCAGGCAAGCGCCCTTCAGTTGCAGAGTCGAAGAATGCCGATTGTTCTGTTTTGTACTCTTCAAGTTGCGCCAGTGCTTCGTCTTTTGCCGCCTGGTCGCCTTCACCTGTTGCCGTTACATAGTCAACAAAATAACCGATGTGCGAGTTCCAAATTTCCTGGAATGCAGTGCCGCCTTCTTCCCCGTACACAGAAGCTACCGCTGCTGTCAGATCATCCGAGTTTGCCAGCAATGCCGCTGATGCCTGATCGAAATCTTCTGCGCCGTCAGCACCTTTTCTCATTGTTTCAACTGCCAGGAAAGCATGTTCGGTAAGTACCGTATCCAATTGGATGCGAAGTTCAGCTGCTGCTGTAGCTGTACCCATTTCAGCTGTCTGTTCTGATTCGTTCGAATGTGAACCATGACTGTCTGCGAGGGCCGCCGTTGGAACCAACATTGCCAAGCTCAGTGGAAGTGCTACTAATAGTTTGTTCATTTTCATCATGAATCTCTCCTTTTTCCTGTTTTATTTTTTCGTTCTGACTTTATAACGCAGGAGGATTCTTTTTAGATCACAATTTTTTCAGATTTTTTTGGAGCAGGGGAATTTTGTTTGTTTCTCATCCATAAAAAAACAGCCCCTCTTATAGAAGGGCTGTTCGTTAAAATCATTTAATGCGTCGGCAGTTTTGCGTTATCACTCTTGAAGATTGCCAGCTGATCGATCAGTTTCTGGCTGCCTGCATCGAGACCGATAATCTCGACTGTATTGGCTTTCTCTCTAAATTTCAGAACGACTCGGTCAACAGCACCAACACCGGAATCATCCCAGATATGGGCATCTGTAAAATCGATGACAACCTTTTCTCTTTCAATATCGTAATCGAATTTATCAAGGAAATCTTCTACCGATGCGAAGAACAGCTGGCCCTCGACATTGTAATGTGTGGCATCCAGCAATCTCTTCTGCACTTTGATTTTCGAAATCTTTGATACGAAGAAAATCGCACTCAGCAGCACACCAGCCAGGACTCCAATTGATAGGTCATGTGTATAGACGACGATCGCAACAGTCGCGAGCATAACGATCGAGTCCGTTTTTGGCGCTTTTTTAAGATATTTGAATGACGACCAGTCGAAGGTACCGATTGACACCATTATCATGATCCCCACCAGAACCGGCATCGGAATTTGAATAACGACATTGCCGAGAACGATAATCAGGAACATCAGGAATGCACCGGCGACAAGAGCCGACAGACGGCCTCTTCCCCCGGATTTCACATTGATGATCGACTGTCCGATCATGGCACAGCCGGCCATTCCGCCGAAGAAACCGGTAACGAAATTGGCAATTCCCTGTCCTCTTGACTCTTTGTTCTTATCGCTTCCCGTTCCAGTCATATCATCGACGATATTCGCCGTCAGCAAGGACTCCAAAAGTCCGACAATCGCAAGTGCCAATGAATAAGGCAAAATGATCATCAATGTATCCAGATTGAACGGCACATCCGGCAACAGGAATGACGGCAGCGTCTGGCTGATCGTCCCCAGGTCGCCGACTGTACGCATTTCGAAACCTGAATAGATGGCAACGGCAGTCAGCACCACCAATGCGATCAAAGGCGCCGGAATTGCTTTGAAAAATCTCGGTACGATATAAACGATTGCCAGTGTAATGGCTACAAACACATATGTTATGTTATTGATACCAAGAAAATGCGGCACCTGCGCCATAAAAATTAGGATTGCCAGTGCATTCACGAAACCGATCATAACCGCGCGCGGAATAAACTTCATGACTTTCGCCACTTTGAACACGCCGAACAGGATTTGAATTACACCTGTGAGAACAGTTGCAGCAAGTAAATACTCCAGTCCGTGGTCGCGGACCAGCGGCACCATAAGGAGGGCCATCGCACCTGTTGCTGCGGAAATCATACCGGGACGTCCGCCGACAAAGGCGATAATCACAGCAATACTGAACGAAGCATATAATCCGACCATCGGATCGACGCCTGCAATTATTGAGAATGCAATGGCTTCAGGAATCAAAGCAAGGGCAACGACAATCCCTGCCAGGACGTCGCCGCGCACATTTCCGAACCACTCTTTTTTTATAGTTTCAACCACGTTATCTTTCTCCTCTTGTTTAATATTTTCGAAGGCCTTCCATCCAGCCAGAAAGCCATGATTTTTACACAATGTGAATAGTGTATCACCACCACTCCATAAATGGAACCTTTTTGGTCCTTTTTCGATAAAAAAATATGTTATAATAGAACGAATTTGAAAAGCGAGGAGTTTTTAACGTGCATATTGGCTATGCAAGGCCCATATATGGGGATTTAACTTGTGAAAAACAACAAGTGATACTTAATGAAATAGGCTGTGAAGAAGTTTTCATCGAATCTCATTCTTCTCCCAAAAAACGGGATGAACTGAAACTGCTGTTGGCGCGGCTGGAGAATGGAGACCGGCTCATCATCCAGAACCTTCATGTATTGGCAGACACCACCCGCCACCTGGTCGAGCTGCTCGAAGTGCTGAATCAAAAAGGCATCACACTTTACTCTGCCAATGAACAGATTGATACGGCCCCCGACAAATTGTTCACTTTTCAAAAAATTGTCCAATGCCTCGCTGATTTTCAGAGCGATTCGATCAGCGCAAAAACAAAAGCCGGACTCACGATGGCGAAAGAAAAAGGGATGCATGCGGGACGGCCGCGAAAACCGGATGCCAATGTAAAAAAAGCGATTGAGATGTATGAGAGCAAAAAGTTCAATCTGGCAGAAATCAAAGAAGAAACCGGCATCAGCAAGTCGACTCTGTACCGCTATCTGGAGAATTGAAATTCATTAATTGCACACAATGGAAAAGAGCGCCGCGGCGCTCTTTTTTTCTTTATCCATTTTATTCACTGATTTCTTTCACTGGCGGAACCGCAAGGGCTGCGGCCACTATACCAAAAGCCGGCAGCAATAACAGCAGCCACAAGACTTCATCATAACCGCCAAAACTGTCAAAGAACAATCCGAACGGCAACGGCCCAAGTGCCGAGCCGATGACCATTACCGCCATCGCGATGCCGTTGATGCTGCCGATGTATTGTCTGCCGTAATAATTTGGCCAGACCACGCTCAGCGTCACCCGTTCTATGCCGGAGATAAAGCCCCACACCACGCCGAACAGGATAGCTGTCGACAACACGTTTGCCTGCAACAGCAGCAGAATGAACACAATTTCTCCCGAAAACAGAACCACGAGCATCCAGCGGACCGCAATTTTATCCAGCAGGTAGCCTGCCAGAAATGTTACAGGAAATCCGATAACCGCCATCAAACTCAAAACAAGTGCTGCTGTTTCCGGAGCCAGTGACTTTTCCGAGAAGATGGAAACCAGATGGAATGTCATACCGGTATTCACCAATGCGGGTATCGCTACGCAAAATAACAGAAGCCAGAAAGCTTTTGTTTTCTGCGCCTCTTTAACAGTCCAGCTGATATCCGCTGATAGTGACTTTTGATGCTCTTCTTCCGTCAGCACATTTTCGCCGTCCGGCCTGAGGCCTATATCTTCGGGTTTATTGCGGATCAGCAGAATTGCCAATGGCGCAAAAATCAAGAGCACGGACAAACCGAGGATGACCCACGCCAAACGCCAGCCCACCATTTCAATCAGCCAGACGTTCAGCAGCGGAAAAACTGCAGATCCGATCATTGCCCCGAGTGCAGCGAGACTTAACGCGCGTCCTCTTTTTTTGATGAACCATTGCGGCACAAGTGATTTGGCAACAAGCGACATTGAGCCCTGACCCAATAAGCGGATAAAAAAGAATCCGATGAACAGCATGAATAAGTTAATAACGAGGCCATTGAACATACAGGCAATAGCCAGCAGGACAGCAACAATAACCGACATTTTTCTCGCACCCTGGCTGTCAATCAGCCGGCCAACCACAAACAGCAGAAAACCGGCGAGCAAAGTGGCTGCTGAGTATATTCCGGAGACAGTCGAACGGCTCCAGCCAAATTCTTCTATGTAATAATCGATGAAAATTGCATTGGAAAAGGTTTGGCCCGGTCCCGAAAAAAAATAGGACAGCGCTGCAATCGCTACAATGACCCAACCATAATAGAATTTCCCTTGCAGAGGCGGTGTGCTTTTCATGCTGAGATCTCCCTTCCGATGTTTTGCACATCAACGAAATAACAAGAGGGCTCCATGCGGAACCCCCTTGTTTTATTCGCATATTGTTTTATTTTACAATGAGAACCGGACAATTGGCACGTTTTACCACTTTGTGGCTGACGCTGCCGAGCACCATTTCCTGCAGTGAATTCAAGCCACGGCTGCCGATGACGAGGATGTCGAAATTTTCCTCATTGGCATATTCCACAATTGCAGGCCCCGGTGTGCCGTGCAGAATTTCAACACGGTATTTGATATTACCCGTGGCAATCGATTCTTCCACCGGCTGCAGTTTTTTACGGCGCTGAAGATCAAGTTCTGCAGAACTGCCGCTGTGCAGCACGTCGTTTTTCGCATTGGCGTGATCTGCTACGTAAACAATCGTGATCTGTGCATCCGGGTTCGCCCCGGCAACCTGGATTGCTTCCTTTGCGGCGCGGAGTGAATGATCGGAACCATCCACAGCCAATAAAATTTTGTTATACATATGTCGACACTCCCCTTTTCATCTTTTTAATGCGCTGGCAATTTCGCATTATCACTCTTGAATATGGCCAGCTGATCGATCAATTTCTGGCTTCCCGTATCCAGACCGACAACTTCGACCCTATTCGCGTTTTCCCTGAACTTCAGGACAACACGGTCGACAGCCCCGACGCCGGAATCATCCCAGATATGGGCATCCGTGAAATCAATCACGATATCTTTATCTTCCACTGCAAAATCGAATTTGTCCAGAAAATCATCGACAGAGGCAAAAAATAATTGACCCTGCACCTGATAATGAGTCGATTCCAGCAGCTTTTTCTCCACTTTAATTTTTGAAATCTTGGCGACAAAGAAGATGGCACTCAAGACGACACCGGCAATCACACCCTGCGACAAATCGTGTGTATAGACGACGATGGCAACCACCGCAACCATTACAACCGAATCGCTGAGTGGCGCTTTTTTCAAGTAAGTGAAGGATGACCAATCGAATGTGCCGATGGCTACCATGATCATGATGCCGACCAATACCGGCATCGGAATCTGCACGACCCATTCGCCCAGTACGATGATGAGGAACATCAGGTAAACACCTGCAAGCAGTGAAGACAGCCGGCCTCGGCCGCCGGATTTCACATTGATGATGGCCTGGCCGATCATGGCACAGCCCGCCATTCCGCCGAAGAAACCGGTAACGAAATTGGCAATTCCCTGTCCTCTCGACTCTTTGTTCTTATCGCTTCCCGTTCCAGTCATATCATCGACGATATTCGCCGTCAGCAACGATTCCAGCAAACCGACGATTGCGAGGGCAAATGAAAACGGCAGCACAATCAGGAATGTTTCAAATGTAAACGGCACATTCGGAAGGAGGAAAGACGGAAGTGCTTGTGTAATCGTTCCCAAATCCCCGACTGTCCGCAGTTCAAATCCGCCAAAAATCGCGGCGCCGGTTAGAAAGACCAAGGCAATCAATGGTGCTGGAATCGATTTAAAGAATCTCGGAACCAGATAGACAATCACAAGTGTAATCGCCACGAAAATATAAGTGACGTTATTAATACCCAGAAAATGCGGTACTTGCGCCATAAAGATTAGAATAGCTAACGCATTTACAAAGCCGATCATGACGGCGCGGGGAATGAATTTCATAACTTTCGCGACTTTGAAGACCCCAAAGAGAATTTGAATGACCCCCGTCAGAATGGTCGCTGCAAGGAGATATTCCACTCCGTGGTCCTGTACCAGTGGCACCATCAACAGGGCCATGGCACCGGTTGCACCGGAAATCATCCCGGGACGCCCTCCGACAAACGCAATGATTACGGCGATTAAAAAGGATGCATACAGGCCGACCATTGGGTCGACACCTGCGATTATTGAAAAGGCAATGGCTTCCGGTATCAGGGCGAGCGCAACGACCAATCCGGCCAGCGCATCTCCTTTGATATTGAAAAACCATTCTTTTTTGATTTTCTCTAACATGTCTTGCTCCTTTATATAGTGTATTTCATATGGCTTCGGTAAACGGAGCCAGCTGATATTGCAATGGGAACAGTGTAGCACCATTTTTCCCGAAATGTAACCATTATGGGAAAAAAGATTATTTTGTGTTAGAATGAAACTAGGTAATAATGAGAAAAATTTATTTTGAGATTGGCTATGCCAGCACATCTTTAGATGAAATATTCATAAAAGGAGTTTTTGCATGAACCGCAAGAAATGGCCAAGCCATAGCATATTGGCAATCGCAATTATAGCCACCTGGCTAAAAACCTATATTGTTTACAAGACCGGGTTTTCCATAACCATCGATAACCTTATGCAGGAATTCATCCTGTTACTCAGTCCGCTGAGTTTATTATTGTTCCTTTATGGTGCGGCTCTTTTCATTAAAAAGCCCGCCAACAGGAATCGCTTCCTTGTGGCGATGACATTGTTGACGTCCATTGTCCTGTACGCAAATATTGCGTTCTACCGGTTCTTTTCGGATTTCATAACACTGCCGGTGCTTTTCCAGACCAATAATTTCGGGGATCTGGGTACCAGTGCCGCTGCCAGCATCTTCATTACGGACATCTTTTACTTCTCAGATGTCATCCTTGTGCTGCTCGCCATTAAATTCCTGCCAGTGGTGCATGAAAAGGCGACCTCTGTGCCTTGGCGAAGAGCTTATTTCCTGCTGTCCGCCGCTACCCTGTTTTTGAATCTGGGTTTGGCGGAAGCAGAACGGCCGCAACTTCTGACGCGAAGCTTTGATCGTGAGATGCTCGTAAAAAATATCGGTGTCTATAATTACCATCTGTACGATATTTACATTCAATCCAAGTCACAGGCACAGCGGGCGTTTGCTGACAGCTCACAGCTGGTTGAGGTAAACAATCATGTGCGTACTCACCACGTGGATCCTTCAGAAGAAATGAAAGGAATTGCTGAAGGCAAAAACCTGATAATTGTAACTATGGAATCAATGCAGACGTTTACAATCAACGCAGAGATGAACGGCGAGACCGTCACTCCTTTCCTGAATGAATTGACGGAGGATGAAGATACGATTTATTTCCCGAACTTTTATCATCAAACAGGACTCGGGAAAACATCGGATTCTGAATTCCTGCTTGAAAACTCCCTTTATCCGTTGGGAGGCAGTGCCGTATTTTTCACGCATGCAGGGAATACCTACAATTCAATGGCTGAAAAACTTGGCAATGAAGGATATGCAACAAACGTCCAGCACGCCAACACGAAAAGTTTCTGGAATCGGGATATGATGTATGATTCCATGGGCATCGATGAATTCCATGACATTGAAAGCTACGAAATCGGCGAAGGCCAAGCCGTCAACTGGGGGATGAAAGACATTCCGTTCTTCGAGCAATCCGTTGCGCATATGAAAGAAATGCCGCAGCCATTCTACAGTCGTTTGATCACGCTGACGAATCACTTCCCTTTCACATTGGAAGAAGAAGATAAACTGATCCCGGAGTTCGACTCGAATTCCGGCACACTCAACCGCTTCTTCCAGACGACCCGTTATTTGGATGAAGCTGTGAAGGAATTATTCGATGAACTAAAAGAACAAGGATTGTATGAGAACTCTGTCATCATCCTGTACGGAGACCATTACGGAATTTCCGAAAACCATAACGCAGCAATGGCCCAATACCTGGGGAAAGAAATAACCCCTTATGAATCCGCTCAATTGCAGCGCGTACCTTTCTTCGTCCACATTCCCGGATCCGGAGAAGGCCATATAAATGAAAAAATTGGTGCCCAAATCGATTTGCGTCCGACATTGTTAAACCTGCTTGGAGTTGATGCGGGTTCTGATGTCCAATTCGGAAACGACTTGTTTGCACCGGATCACGAGGAATTCGTAATTTTCCGGGACGGGCGTTTTGTCACCGAAAATTATGTCTTTGCCGGAAATAAGTGTTACGAAAATGGCACCGGCGAAATCATGAATTTCGAATTTTGTGAGCCGCATATTGATGAAGCTATTGCGGAATTGGAATATTCTGATAATATGATTATTAAAGATCTATTAAGATTTTATGATGAGGAAACTGGGGAATTGATAGATTCTGAAAAGTGATTTACAAGAATAATCTGGTATTCAAAAAAACGGGGGGATCGATATGTATAAAGACGGCTTAATCCTCGAAGGTGGCGGGATGAAAGGGATTTATACTGCGGGTGTTCTGGAATACTTCATGGAGAAAGATCGTTACTTTTCCTATGTTATCGGGGTATCTGCAGGAGCCTGCAACGCCGCTTCCTATCTTTCCAGACAACGCGGACGAAACAGGTCGGTCATGATCGATTATGTTGGCCACCCTGATTACATCTCGTTCCGAAACCTGATTCAACGGAGGGAATTGTTCGGCATGGATTTGATTTTCGATCAGATCCCGAATGTGCTGCAGCCTTTTGATTTTCAAACATTCCACGCAGCTGAGGAACGCTTTGTCATTGGCACAACAGATTGCCTTACCGGAGAACCTGTCTATTTCGAGAAAAGCGGACATCCGAGCGACATTCTGTCGATTATCCGGGCATCCAGCTCCATTCCCTTCATGTCTAAAGCAGTCACTTACAGGGGCCATCAACTGATGGACGGCGGTGTTGCGGATCCGATTCCCATCCGTAAAGCGATCGCTGATGGTGTGGAAAAACCCGTTATCGTTCTGACGAAAAGCAAAGGCTTCCGTAAAAAGGCTTCCCCTTTCTCCAAGACAACCCGTTATTTCTACAAAGATTATATAGGACTCACCCATGCCATGGAAATACGCTGGAAACTTTATAATGATACGCTGGACGAAATCGACAAACTTGAAAGCGAAGGAAAAGTTTTCGTCATCCGTCCTTCGGAAGATTTTAAAGTTAAAGGAGCTGAACGCAATCCCGAAAAACTTGAACAAATGTTTAAGCAAGGTTATTCAGATGCGCAACACACCTTTGAAGCCATTGAAAACTGGCTGGAAGCAACTGCTGTCATCTCTTTATAAATTACGCACATAAAAAGAACCACAGGCCGTCCCATCTTTAGAGGGGAACGAGCTCGTGGTTCTTTTTATTCCGTTTGTGCAATTGCCATAAAACTATCAGCGACAATAGCCATTTCTTTGTCACTCACCGTACGGAAATCGATGCAAACCTTATTGTCCTGAATTCTGGTGATGACTGGTGGCCGGCATTCTCTAAGGTTTGATGCGACTTGATGCGCTGGAAGTATCTTATGGCTCACTGCTGCCATATAAGTGGGAATCTCCACTTCCGGCATCGTGCCGCCGCCTATTTGTGATGTACTTTCCATCAGTTCCAGCCGGTAAGCGTCAGTCCTGGATTCTAAATTCACAATGAATCTCTCTGCCTGTTGCCTGATGTCCTCGGGAGAGCGCAGAATATCTCTTACTGTCGGAATTTGCAGTACAGCCTCATCATTGGTTATATAAGCCTTCAAAGTTTCTTCCAAAGCTGCAAACGTCAGCTTATCGACTCTCAATACCCTCGCCAGTTGATGTTTTTTCAATTGGCTGATGATGTCTTTTTTGCCTGCAATGATGCCTGCCTGCGGTCCACCGAGCAATTTATCCCCGCTGAAGCTGACGATATCAATACCTGCAGCGATCACATCTCTCACATGCGGTTCATTTCCGATCCCATGCTTTTTAAAATCATATAAAGCCCCGCTGCCGAGATCTTCATAAAATATCACATCGCCATATCGGTTTTTCAAGTCGATCAACTCTTCTGTTTCCACGGTTTGTGTGAAACCGGTCATCTTGAAATTGCTTGTGTGCACTTTCATGACCATCGCCGTTTCTTCCTTCATGGCTGTTTCATAATCTAATAAATGCGTTTTATTGGTGGTGCCCACTTCCACCAGACGCGCACCGCTTTCTTCCATTATAGAAGAAACTCTGAACGAGCCCCCGATTTCAACCAGCTGGCCGCGTGATACAATCACTTCGCGATTTTTCGCCAAAGCACTTAATACCATAAACACTGCCGCAGCGTTATTGTTCACGACCATTGCCGCTTCCGCACCTGTCGCCTGAGTTATGAGCTCTTCCAAAATATCATGGCGGGAACCCCGTTTGCCTTCAGTGATCCGGTATTCCAGATTGGAGTAATCGCGTGCTGCCCGGCTAATATGGTCCACCGCCGGCTCACTCAGCCGCGCACGCCCCAAATTAGTGTGCAATACGGTTCCTGTTCCGTTAATGACCGGCATAAGACGGTCTTCTTTCCATCGCGCCGCTTTTTCACCGGCATTGCTGAAAATCAAATCTGTAAAATTTTCTTCGGATGGCGTAATGGCCACCTCGCCCTGCAGCAACCCTTCGCGCAACGCACTCAGCTCCTGCTGGAGATATTTTGTGCCTTGTTCTGCGCTTATTCCGAATACCTGCAGAAATTCATCAAAGCGATTGTCTTTCTGCAATTCATGTACGGGCGGTAATTGGCGTAAATATTGCTTCATCGCAGATCCTCCATCTTATTGGCCGCTCGCGCAGGCCGTCCGTTCTTTCCGGCGCCGGCCTATACTGCATTCATTTTTCAATTATCCGAATGATTTCACCAAGTTCCGGATACTGTTTGGTTTCCAGTTTCGAGTGGATTTTCTTTCCATCCACAGTAATTTCAAATGCCCCTCCGGAACTCGGGATCAATTCCAATGAAGTGATTTCATTCCGGAAATGTCTAAACAGCTGTTCCGCAAAACTTGCGGCTTTAGGTCCGTAATTTCACTGCATGCAAAATTCGATAATAACTTTTTTAGTCATGAAACTCCCTCCATTTCCTCTTTTTAACTGTCAGTCCATCGCCGTCGGTCGTCTTCACGGGCTGTCACCCCCATTGAATCGAGCAGCTCCAAAAACGGGATCAAGTATTTCCTTGAAACTTCCAGGCTGTCTTTCGCTTCCTTTAAGCCAAACACTGAGTCCGTTTCCTGCTTGAGCTTCGTAACTGCTTTTTCAAACGCATGGCGGTGGACCATCGCATCCTCCTGCAATCGGTAAACCTGTTTCGTTTCCAATAAATACAACGTCAAATCCGAAATCTCATCCTTCGGCAACGGCGTGCCTTCAAAATACTGCTCCCATTTCTTCACTTGGATGCCGTCCTTTTCAAGAGCCGAAATGATTCCTTCCATACGCACCTTCCATTGTTTCGGCAAATGCGGTTCGAATGTTCCGAGCGTGATGAATTGTTTGTTCTTCTTCAATTCTCCCTGATTGGCCAAAGCATTCAAGCTGTATTCAATAAAAGGCTTCGGATAGCCCGCGCTCAGTGACTGGCTCAACTCCGCCTTGCTTACACCTGGTCTCATCGGATAGTCTGTATGATAACTTTCCACACGCGCACCGATTTCCCCTTTGATCTTCGAAAAAGTTTTGGCCAGGCTGAATTTCTGCGGACCCACTTCCAGCACTCTGCCGTCTTCCAACCCTTCCGTAAGTGTCTTTTTCAGGACCGGTTCATCGAGTGAAGTTTGTTGAATCAGCTGCTGAAGATCCAACAGGATGTTTTTCGATAACGCTTCTTCAACGAGATCTTCCGGTGTTCCCTGCATGATATTCTGCAGCATCTCAATGGTGTCGGGACCAAACCGGTATTTGCCGCCTTTCGGCTGAATCACCCAGCCGCCGCCGAGTGTTTCAACCGGTGTTGGCCGCCGCACGATAAAACGGTCGCCGCGTCGAACCACGATTTCTTCATCGAGCCGGATCTGGCACAGCACTTCCTCGTCGGTCTGCTCCAGTTCATTGCGGTCAAAAAAGACGATTTTCCCCATCACTTCTGAAGTTCCCACGTGCACTTTCACCGGTGCCCGCTGCTTGAGCGGTGTGAATGTGCCACTCGTAAGATTCAATGCCACATCAATCGTGTCGGTCACCAGAAAATGGTCGGACGCTACCAGCACATTCCCCCGAAAAACATCGCTCTTATCGATTCCTCCGAGATTGATTGCTGTCCGCTGCCCTGCACGCGCTTCTTCCTGCTCTTCGTGATGGACCTGAATCTGGCGCGCTTTCACTTTCAGCCCTTTCGGCAATAAAGTCAGCTGCGCCCCTTTTTGGACTGCTCCTTCATAAATCGTTCCGCGGACAACCGTACCCTGCCCTTGAACGGTAAACACCTGATCAATCGGCAAACGGAATGAACCATAGGCGTCCCGGAATTTTACCGCCTTCAGTCTGTCGATGATCGCCGACTTCAATTGATCGACCCCTGTTCCCGACAAACTGTCGACAAGCACATACGGCGCTCCGTCGAAAATCGTTCCTTCGAGTCGTTCCTGTATATCTTCCTGAACGAGCTCCAGCATAATTTCATCCACACGGTCGATTTTGGTGATGGCCACGATGCAATGTTCGACACCCAGAAACTGAAGAATTTCCAGGTGTTCCTCTGTTTGCGGCATGACACCTTCATCTGCCGCAATGACAAGAACCACCAGATCAATGCCTGCCACACCCGCAATCATTTGCCGGATAAAACGCTCATGCCCCGGCACGTCAATGATGGATAATTGCAGACCTTCTTCTGTCTCGAACGGCGCATAGCCAGGTTCAATGGAAATGCCCCGCTCTTTCTCTTCCTTTAAACGATCCGTATCCACATTCGTCAACGCCTTCGTCAACGCCGTTTTGCCGTGATCGATATGACCCGCCATGCCAATCGTATAATATGTCTTCTCCATGTGCTCACCCGTCTTCTCTGATTGATATATATGTTGAATTAAAGAATTCGATAAATATGCCGCTTCGGTGCTTTGGACAAGGGCAAAGACCATGCTCCTGCGCACTGCTCGTCGCAAAGGAGGTGCCATCTTCGTTTGGCACACCTTGGCTCCCGCAATAAGCCGAGAAGATCACTCGTCTGTTGCTTCGTCGGCATTCGCCTGCTCCTGGAGCGCACCTTCGCTAGGAAAGTAACTTTGATTGAGAGAGTATCTTAGATATGAAGCAAAACAGCGAAGACGCCCAGGGGACCAAGCGAAGTGCTGAGATCCACTCGGGCGAAGTGGAACGAGACCGAGTTAGCTCAGCGCAAGCCCCCAGGCAAGCGAAGCTGTTTTGCGGAATATCGGCTACTATGGATATATGAATTCAGCATATATAATATCTTAACTTTAATCTTCCTCCAGCGGTGTTACAAGCGAACGGTTCCGCCTGTCGTTTACACGTTTTCACAAAGCGGCTGATCTTTTTCCGGATCTCATTTCTTGCGGATCTGTGTTTTTCAATATACAATTAAAAACGCTTACTGCTACGGGGTTGGATGAGTGACTGGTGTCTTCCTGGGTCTTCAAAACCCTGAGGGGCCTGCGTGCCAGGTCCGGTGGGTTCGATTCCCACACGATCCCGCCAAACTTACGAATCTGAAGCCGCCGATTTGGCGGTTTTTTTCTTTACCATTTCACATTGGAGTGATTAAAGATGACAAATTACACTAATTTCAGGATAATTAGATGAAGGCATTTTATATCCAGCTAGTTCTTCATGCCAAACGAATAAAGGATTGAACTTACAATGAAAATAGTATTGGCCGCGCCTAATTATCCGCAGCCGCGGGGCAACACTGTGACTGTGCGAAGAATTGCAGGGAATTTGGAGAAAATTGGTGTACGGACTGAAATTGTTTCAATTACAGGAGAAAACTGCTTCGCCACTTTGCCGGATGCGGACCTGGTGCACGGCTTTCACGCCTATTACTTCCATCAGTTTCTGCAGCAGCTCGATCAAAAACCGAAGTCTTATATCATCACAATGACCGGCACGGATTTGAATGCGGATCTTTACAATCCTGAAAAACGCCCCGATGTTCTCAGCACGCTGGAAGGCGCCAAGGCGATCCACGTTTTTGATGAAGCCGCAAAAACCACTGTGCTGCAGGAAGCGCCGCAATTCGAAGGAAAAGTCTTTGCAGTTGCACAAGGCACCAGCGATTTTTCTTCGGCGCAAAGTTCCCAGCTCGAAAAAGAAGCGGGCACGTTTTTATTCGTATTGCCGGCTGGCATCCGTAAAGTAAAGAATATACCGTTTGCCATCGACGCGCTCCGCAAGCTTCATAAAACGATTCCGAACCTTCGCCTGTGGCTGGCAGGACCTATTCTCGAACAAGCGGAAGCGGACATTGTGTTCGCTTTGGTGGAAGAACATGCCGACTGGCTGACCTATATCGGCGAAATTCCTCATGCTGAAATGGGCGTTGTTTTCGAAAATGCGGATGTGGTGCTGAACACTTCCCATTCGGAAGGGCAGCCAGCCGCGATTCTTGAAGCGAAGGGCTACGGCAAGCCTGTTCTGGTATCCAACGTTCCAGGTAATAATGGAATGGTTATAAATGGAAAAAACGGGTATTTGTATAATGACCAAAAGCAATTCCTTTATTACGCAGCCAAGCTGATTAATAATAACGAAGCAAGGCAGCGCATCGGCATGCAGGCAAAACAATATGCGGCCGATCACCATTCTCCTTCCTTTGAAGCGGAAGCTTTGCTGAAGATTTATACTTCAGTCACGCAGCAAGACAATACTTGATACAGAAAAGAGGCGGATCCTAATGACTGAAAAAGATATGGTTAAATTGACTTCTTTATCATCTAAAGGTGGTTGAGGATGCAAAATTGGTCCTGAGGACCTGGCGCAGGTTCTGCGTCACTTACCTAGAAATGCAGAAAACCCTAATTTACTCGTCGGACTGGATACAGCCGACGATGCCGGCGTTTATAAAATCAGCGACGATGTGGCGCTTGTCCAAACCTTGGACTTTTTCACACCGATCGTCGATGACCCTTATATGTTCGGACAAATCGGTGCAGCCAACTCATTGAGCGACGTTTACGCAATGGGCGGCAAGCCGCTGACCGTCATGAATATCGTGGCATTCCCGATCAATACACTTGATAAGAGCATTCTGGCTGACATTTTGGCCGGCGCTTCCGATAAAGTGAAAGAATCCGGTGCCACTTTGGTTGGCGGACATTCAATCGACGACGAGGAGCCGAAATTCGGATTATCCGTGACCGGCACGATTCACCCTGACCGCATCCGCTCCAACGCTGGTGCACAGGCTGGCGACCGCCTGATTTTGACCAAGCCGATTGGTGTCGGGATTTTAACCACTGCGATCAAGAATGACCTTTTGGGCAAAGAAGACCTCGATGAAGTCATGGAAGTCATGGCCACATTGAACAAAAAAGCGGCGGAAGCGATGGAAAACTATACCGTCAATGCCTGCACGGACGTAACTGGCTTCGGCCTTCTTGGCCACACGATGGAAATCGCAAAAGGCAGCAGCACCGGAGTCACAATCTATAATGATGAAGTGCCTGTTCTTTCAAAAGCCAAAGAACTGGCCGAACAGAACATCATTCCGGGCGGTACGTATAAAAATCACAAATGGCTTGCAGCCGATATTGATTACGCAGAAAATATCAGCGAAATCGATCAGCTCATCCTGTGTGATGCTGTAACTTCCGGCGGCCTGTTGATTTCTGTTCCGGAAACTGAAGCTGATGCATTGCAGCGCGACCTGCAGAGAAGCGGTGTTCAATCTTCAATCATCGGAGAAGTTACCGAATCCAATGCGGGACGCATTAAAGTTATCTAATTAAAAGCGCTAAAGACTGTACAATAAAAACAAGGACTCGCAGCGAGTCCTTGTTTTAAAATTACAGGCAATACGATAAGCCGTAGCGGCATCACCAAAGAATAGAGTTGATTTTGATGTGGTTTAAAAAGAGAAATTTATTAATATATGCTTTATTGGTTGTGGCGATATTCATCAGTATGCGGCTGACTGAGTTCGATTTGACGAAATTCCGGGATTTCCGGAACATGATCGACTTTTTGTCGCAATGGTTCCCGATGGATTTCACACGCCTGCCCGGCATGCTTGAAGATACCCTGGCTACTTTGGCGATGGCTTTTCTTGGCAGCTTTCTGGGGCTGATCATCGGTTTGCCGCTCAGTTTTCTGGCCGCGCGGAATACAGCACACTCAAAGCCGGTTTTCCACTTTTTCCGGGTTGCTCTCAGCTTTGTGCGTTCTGTACCGGAAATCGTTTTTGGCTTGATTCTCCTGACCACGCTTGGTCTTGGACCGTTTCCGGCAGTGCTGGCAATCACATTCCATAACATCGGCGTCATGGGCAAGCTGATTTCCGAGCTGATTGAAGCCGCCGACACCGGACCTCAGGAAGCGATGAAAGCGGTCGGCGCAAAACGGTGGGTCGCTTCCCTCTTCAGCATTCTTCCCCAGATTTGGCCGAATGTCCTGTCCAATTTTTTCTATCGTTTCGAAGTGGCGATCCGCACATCATTGATATTGGGATTCATCGGCGGCGGCGGCATCGGCCAGCGCCTGTTCAATGATTTCAGTACGTTTAACTATTCATCTGTGTCGCTCGACGTCCTAATTATCATGGTCATGGTAATCCTTGTCGACTCGCTCGGCAGCTTTGTCCGGAATCGTGTTATCTAAAGGAGGCATGAAAATGCTGGAACTAAAAAATGTATCAGTCCGTTACCCCGGAATGAAGAAAAATGCCCTTTCCGACTTAAACTTATCTTTCGAAAGGAATGACTTTGTTTGTGTACTTGGAAAAAGCGGCGCCGGAAAGTCGACATTCATTCGTTGCATAAATGGTTTGCAGCAGCCGACTGAAGGCGAAATCCGTTTTGACGGCACCCCGATATCTTTTCAGAAAGAAGAGCTGCGACAAATCAGACGGGAAATGGGGATGGTTTTTCAGCATTTCAACCTGATTCCCCGCATGAGTGTGCTGCAAAACGTGTTAACCGGTCGCTTCGGTTATCGCTCCACATTTAAAAACCTGGCCGGCTGGTTTACAGCCGATGAAATACAGGAAGCTAAACGCATTATTGCGGAAGTCGGGCTAACGGAAATGGAAAATCGCCGTGTAGAAAATTTAAGCGGCGGCCAAAAGCAGCGTGTCGGCATCGCGCGCGCTTTGGTGCAGCATCCACGGATTCTTCTGGGCGACGAACCCGTGGCCAGCCTGGATCCTGGAACTTCGAACCGTATTTTCTCTTTATTGCAGGAGATTCATGAACGACTGGGTTTGCTGACCATCATCAATGTGCACGATATTGAACTTGCCAAACGTTATGCAACGCGAATTATTGCGTTGAAAGACGGTGAATTGATTTTCGATGGCAAGCCCGAAGATTTCACAAGCACGGAGTACGAGGAAACTTACGAATCCGAACAGCAGAACCTGTTCTTCCAGATTTGATACAAACTTCTTAAGAGGAGTGATTTTGATGCGAAAAAGTCCATGAGCAGTCAATCCGTCCAGGGTCGTGTACGACTCTCAAAATCCGGAAATTCTGGCTTCCGTTCCGAATCGAAACCAGGGCAGGAAAACCGTTATTCTCACTTTTGACGATGGGCCGGGAAGAGTATTGCCTGACATACTCGATATATTGCAGGATACGGACACACCTGCCGTCTTCTTCTGGCAATCCCGCCTCCTCCACAAGGAGAGACCGTGGAAAAGAGTATTGGCGGAAGGCCACCAGATCGGCACCCATACCGTAAACCATAAAAATTTGACTGATAACCTGACACAGCAGCAGCAATACGACGAGCTGGAAAAAAGTATAGACGCAATCAAACGCATTACAGGCGTCCCGGTGAAATTTTTCCGTCCGCCTTACGGGCAGTTCAATGCCGATACCGTCCAAGCAGCCAAACAGTTGGATCTCAAAACCGTCATGTGGCGGATCGCTTCGATGGACTGGGAACTGAAAGACGATCCTGGCCAGATTGTCGCGAATGTCGTCGATCATCTGGAAGATGGCGCCATTATTTTGCTGCATGAGTTAAGCCAAACGCTCGAAATTCTGCCTCAGCTTATTGCTGCCATCAAAGAACAGGGTTATGAGTTTGCTTTACTGGAAACTGAATAAATCGGCAGCACAAAAAACGCCGCCAGCTGACAGCCCACGAATTGCTTCGTGGGACTGACGCTGGTGGCGCTTTTTTCTATTTTCTTTGTCCAGACTCCGGCGGCCCAGCTCTTCGGGTCATAAGCCACTTTGTGTCTAGTCTCCAGTGCCTAGCTCTTCGGGATATAAGTCAAATCAGCTACGT
>NZ_JBHTKI010000016.1:0-30661 GCF_042675885.1 Metaplanococcus flavidus
CGCCACTCTGCTGATCCGTTTTATGCCTTTCAGAGCTGAACGGGCGCTGTCGCTTTTCTTTGTTGTCCAGACTCCAGCGGCCCAGCTCTTCGGGTCATAAACCAGTCCGAAGTGCTCCGGCATCGCTGCGCTGCTTCGTCGCAGAGAGATGGCCCCAAAAAGATTGGGGCATCTCTCGCTGTCGCTTTTCCTTTTAAGCAGTAAATCCATGTTTTTCCAGTTCTTTGTAAATCGGTTTTAATTGTACGAAACCTTCGGCAGCGACTTCATCTTCCACCAGCACGAGCGGATAAAAAAATTCATCCTCGCGGATACGCTGGATATAATCTTTTTGGCGTTCGTCATGCGTCTCTTTCTCAATATCAATATAAGTAATTGAAAATGGCTGGTCTTTGTATTTTCTTGGTATGGCGGCTTGCAGCCACTCATAAGTATCAAGTGAGGACGGCGCATTTACACAGCTGGCGCAGATTACTTCGGCCCCGTATACTTCGATTGAAATTTTTCTGGTCATTAAATTGGACCTCCTATAAATTCATTAGTGGCTTTTTCGTTCTAATCACATTATAATGATTATAATGAAAGGAGTCGATATAAATGACTGAAGCTTTGTTGGAAGATCAAGTAATGGAAGTCTTAGATAAATTACGTCCATTCCTTTTACGTGACGGAGGAGATTGTGAACTCGTGGACATAGAAGATGGTATCGTAAAACTTCGTCTGCTCGGAGCATGCGGAAGCTGCCCAAGTTCGACAATTACATTGAAAGCTGGAATTGAACGCGCATTAACGGAGGAAGTTCCTGGCATCGTAGAAGTAGAACAAGTATTTTAAAGCCAAGGGACCTGTTACGGGTCCCTTTTTTATTCTGTGAAGTTCATGGGAATGCCTGCTTGGACCTCGCGGGATTTTATCGATATCATATATGGACAGGAAAGGGTGAATGTTAATGGAACAAGTAGTCGAAATTACAGAAGCCGCTTCTTTTCAAGTCAAAGAAATGATGCGACACAATGAAGAGGAAGATTCATTTCTGCGTGTAGCCGTTAACGGCGGAGGCTGCAGCGGTTTGACATACGGCATGGGATTTGAAAAAGAGCAGAGTTCAGAAGACGATCTCTATGAACAATTTGGAATTCCGATCCTGATTGCAAAAGAAGATGCTCCTATTTTGAAAGGGACAGTCGTAGATTACAAGCAATCGCTGATGGGCGGTGGTTTCACCATCGAAAATCCTAATGCCATTGCTTCATGTGGCTGTGGTACATCATTCCGGACTGCGAAAAAAGCGGGTACTCCGGAAAACTGCTGAGTTGAATATTCAAGGAAAAACCTTCTGCCTGTACAAAGAGCAGAAGGTTTTTTGTCTGTCAACAGGGAATAATCTGTTTACTCCGATAGTATGACTATCTGGTGCTTGCAGTTGAAATCGTGTATTAAAAAGGCTAATATAGAGTGTAGGAGTAAATTGGAATAATAATGATTAGGTATAATTAATTTTCCGATTTAAAAAATGACTTGAAGGTGGTTGCGATTAGATTGAAAAGACCGTCAATTTTAGTACTTGGAGCAGGTTATGGTGGGTTGACTACTGTAGTGAATCTGCAAAAAATCATGGGAACAGACGAAGTCGATATCACGTTGATCAACAAAAATGAATACCATTACGAAAGTACATGGCTTCACGAAGCTGCGGCTGGAACGATGACACCGGAGCAGGTGCGTTATGACGTCAAGGAAGTTATAGACCCTGTCAAAGTGAGATTCGTACAGGCTACAGTAGAAGCAATCGATGTTGAAGGCAAAAAGGTCCTGACGGATAATGGCGAGTTTACATACGATTATATCGTCATCGCTCTTGGTTTCGAAGGCGAAACATTCGGGATCGAAGGTCTTGATAAATATGCTTTATCAATTGCCAACGTAAAAGCGGCGCGTTATATCCGTGAGCATATCGAATTCCAATTCGCCACTTGGTCAACAGAAGCAGTTAAAGACGACAGCCGCTTGAACATCATTGTTGGGGGCGCCGGATTCACAGGCATCGAATTCCTGGGGGAACTTGCCAACCGTGTACCTGAACTTTGCAAAGAGTTTGATGTACCGCGTGAAAAAGTCCGCGTTATCTGTGTTGAAGCAGCACCGATGGTATTGCCTGGTTTCGATCCGGAATTGGTCAGCTACGCTGTTGGCCACCTTGAATCTAAAGGAATCGAATTCTCTATCGGTACACCGGTTGTAGAAGCAACTCCTGAAGGTGTCAACATCAAAAAAGGCGATGATGAGTTTGAGTTCATCAAAGCCGGCACAGTTGTATGGGCTGCCGGAGTTCGTGGCAACCGTCTGATCGAGTCTACACCGATTGAAAACATGCGTGCCCGCGTAAAAGTTGAAAAAGATCTTCGTGCACCAGCCTTCCCGGATGTATTCATCGTAGGGGATTGCGCATTGATGATCAATGAGGAAACGAACCGTCCATATCCGCCAACTGCACAAATTGCGATGCAGCAGGCTGAAACAGCTGCAGGCAACATTAAAGCATTGATCCAGGGCCAGACAACTCAGGAATTTGTTCCTGATCTTAAAGGTACTGTATGTTCACTTGGTGATGACGATGCGATCGGCGTTGTATTCGGTAAAAAAGTTACTGGCAAGCGTGCATCATTCATGAAGAAAATGATTGATAACCGTGCTTTACTGATGATGGGTGGACCGAAATTGGTCTTGAAAAAAGGTAAATTCAACGTACTATAATACTTTTAAGAAAGCTTCCGCTTAGGCGGGAGCTTTTTTGATGGGGAAATTCAGCTTTCGGAACCTAAAAGAGTGAAAATTGTGTCCATTTTAAGAAGATGCAAAACAAATTTAGATGTATGCGCTTACATCTGTTTCTTTCTCTTGCCAGTTTTTTAACACCGTGTTATATTATCAGAATATTATAAACAAAGCAGGAGGAGGTGTTTCGGATGAAGAACTTCAAACAGGTTAAATCAACGAATCAATGTCCATATTGCGCAGGCCAAGGCTACTTCCAATTGCGTTTGGGCGGATCGGAAACGTGCTCTTGCTGCTCGGGATCGGGTAAGAAATAATTTGGAATTTAAATCGGAACCCGCAAATTCAATTTTTGCGGGTTCTATTTTTTAGAAAGAAATATGTAAACCGATATTGCACAAAACAGCTTCGAAGACAGTAGGCGTGTCCTGCACGGATACTGTCTTTGCGACGAAGTGCGCAGCACTGCAGGAGCACGATTTTAAGGCTGCTCCTGCATCGCTGCGCTAGCTTCGTCGCAAAGCGTCGGCCGAATTCCCTTCGGCCAACACTTGGCTCGCGCTGAGCTAACTCGGTCTCGTTTCACTTCGTCCGAGTGGATCTCAGCACTTCGCTTGGTCCCCTGGGCGTCTTCGCTGTTTTGCTCCATATCTCAAATTACTTTCTACCAAAAAATATGTGTTCAAGTGTGTTGCAAACGAGAAAGTGGACACTTACAGTTTGAAAACAGAACAGAATGAAGCGGCAGGCGTGAAGAGCATAATTGTGCTCCTGTCTCTGTCCCTGCATCGCATACGCCAGCTTCGGGACATTAAAGTACGCTGCATCGCTGCGCTAGCTTCGTTGCAAAAAGTCGGCCGAACTACTTTAGGCCAACACTTGGCCCGAGCTTGGTCACCCAGGAGTCTTTACCGTTTTGCTGCATATCTCTAAAGAATTTTCTCAGCGCCGGCGCGCTCCAGGACTGGGCGGAGCTATAAGACGAGTGCTCTTCTCGGCTTATAGCGGGAGCCTTGTCCAAAGCGCCGAAGCGTTACTATTAAGTTGAATTTTTAGTTCGACTTATATAAAAGTTTAAATCGAAACCCGAAAAGACAATTTGAGGGATCTTTTTTTATGAAATCATCACACCTTGTGTCAATGTAATGAACTATGGACTGGTGGATTGAAAGGCTTTGATATTTCAGTTAAACTGATGAAGGGAATATCGGAGGTTGGAAATACTATGAATAGTTCATTCACAATAGTTCAATTGATCATTTCAATGCTGTTATTTTATGTAATGTTTTTCGGTATCGGTTTTTTGCTGAACATGCTGTTGCGCATGACCTGGCTGATGGCAATCGTTTATCCGGTCGTCATCCTGCTTGTTATTGACGATGTGGGCGTTTTTGATTACTTTACAAATCCGGGCCAGTCATTCTCAATGCTTGGTGACACGATCACATCATTGACGGGCACTGATATAGCAGTTCTTCTTGCCGGGTTCGCTGGAGCAATTACCTCCGGAATAGTCATGAAAGTGCTGCGTAAAATGGGATACCAGATGTTTTAACAGAAAATCCGTACGGCCAACTAATGGGCCGTACGGATTTTTTATAGGATCAGGTTGTATACGACTACGGAAATGGCAATTCCGATCAAAGCGCCCATAAAAACTTCGCTCGGTTTATGGCCAAGCAGCGTTTTTAATTCCTCAATTTTTTCTTCTTCTTTTTTGTTGGCCCAGGTTCTGGTTTCATTCATGAACAATTGCAAATCCGTCCGAAGTTTGTTTATCGTCAAAGCTTGCTGACCCGCCTGGAACCTTACTCCGGTGGCGTCATACATGGTGATGACTGCAAACATGGTGGCCACTGCAAAAATGGTTGAACCGACCCCATGTTCGTACGCGACCGCAGTGGTCAATGAAGTTACCGCTGCAGAATGTGAGCTTGGCATTCCCCCCGTCGAGCTGAAAAGTTTCCAATCCAATTCCCGAGTTACCGCATATTGAATTGGAATTTTAAGGAATTGGGCAAAGATGATTGCAAAAAGCGCAATCATTAAGGGGGTATTCGTAAAGAATTCCATTCAATTATCAACCTTTCAAAATGAACTTATTGATTTAGTATAGCATAAATTTATTTTCTCTAAAGACTCAAACAATTTCGCCTTACGAACTACTAAGCTGCAGCAATAAATGCTAAACTGAAAAGGAACCCATATAGAGGAGGAGACTTATGAAGATTACAGCACATACAAATGAACACGAAACGGGTGCAGACATTTTGATCGTCGGACTTACTCGCCATCCTGAAAATACGACAGGGTGGGACAAATTCTCCGAGCGATTCAATGGAAAATTGCAGGACTGGGTAAAAAATGATCTTTCATTTGATAAAAATTCACTCATTACATATCCAACCATGTCTGGAGATATTGCACGCGTCATGTTTATAGGATTGGATGACCGGAAAAAATTGAATGAAGAAGATGTACGTAATGCGTTCGGCCTTGCTGGAAAGCAGATAGTACAGAAAAAAATCAGGCACGCTGCGGTTTATCTGGAGTCTTTCCAAAATGATGAAGTAACTGCTGAAGATGCGTCGTATCTTGCTGCTGAAGGCATCGGCATGGGGATGTACAGCTTTGCCGATTATAAAACTTCTTCCAATGAAACCGATATCGAACTGGAGAACTTAACTTTCCTGACGGAAGCTGATTCCGAAGAAGTCGAAGCAGCCGCGAAAATCGGACAGGTTTTCGGTGAGTCTGTAAATGAAGCCCGATCGCTGGTCAATATGCCCGGCAATGTCCTGACAGCAACCGCGCTTGCTGATTATGCAAAGGAAATGGGTGAACAATACGGGTTTGAGATGGATATTTTGGATAAAGCGCAAATGGAAGAGTTGGGCATGGGCGCAATTCTTGCAGTCAACCAGGGGTCAGTTGAAGAACCGCGTTTGATCGTCATGAAATACAAAGCAACAGAGGGGTTTGAAGACCCGCTTGCGCTTGTAGGTAAAGGAATTACGTTTGATACCGGCGGCTATTCATTGAAACCGAAAGATGGCATCGTCGGCATGAAAGGCGATATGGGGGGTGCAGCTGCAGTTCTTGGTGCGATGAAAATCATCGGGGAACTGAAACCGGCCAAAAACGTCATCGCGGTCATTGCTTCAACAGACAATATGGTGTCAGGCGATGCGTTCAAACCGGATGACGTGATCACTTCACTCAGCGGCAAAACCATTGAAATCCTGAATACGGATGCTGAAGGGCGCTTGGTGCTGGCGGATTCGGTCACTTACGCCAAGCAGCTCGGCGCGACGCGCATCATTGATGTGGCAACACTGACTGGCGGAGTTATTGTAGCTCTAGGGATGGACAAGACTGGCGCACTGACCAACGACGAAGCATTCTTCGAAGAATTTTTGGAAGCGTCCAATGAAACAGGGGAATTTGTCTGGCGCTTGCCTTTGACGGAGAACGACAAAAAACGTCTCCGCAAAAGCGACGTGGCCGACCTCAACAACTCCCCGGGCCGCGATGGCCATATGATTTTCGGTGGTGGTTTTGTAGGAGAATTTGTAGACAACACACCGTGGATCCATTTGGACATAGCGGGTACGTCATTTACCCCTTCCGCTCACGACCTCGGTCCAAAAGGCGGAACGGGCGCCATGGTCAGAACACTGGCAATGATGGTGGAAAGTTTATCTGAAGAAAAATAACACAAAGAAAAACCTGCAGACTCAATCGTCTGCAGGTTTTTTTGATAAGGCAAATCTTTTCCTCTTCCGTTGGACGGCAGGTCCCAAATCATCACGGACTGTCTGCTCGGCTACTTTGATGCCTGAAATATAAGCCGCACGCCCAATCAGATGGCCCCCAACAGGAGCTGTGATGAAAAGGAATGCGATGGCGATAATCATTTGTGTATTGAATACGCCTTCGATGATAAAGAAATGGATGAAGGTACCCGTGAGAATTGCCAGTACTCCCAGTGTCGAACTCTTGGAAGCCGCATGCGTCCGCGTGTAAACGTCCGGCAGCCTTACAAGTCCCAGAGCTGTAACGACGCTGAAAAGGACTCCTACGCTGATTGAAACGATAATGAGGATGTTAGCGATTGTTATCACGATCGAAAATCTCTCCTCTCTCGATGAATTTAGCGAAAGCGGCTGTCCCGATAAACGACAGGATGCTGAGCAACAGGATGATCTCCAGGAAGAACTCTGTTTCGATGATCAGAGAAAGCAGCGCAACTATTGACACCAGGCTGATTCCGATTGCATCAAGGGCAACAACCCGGTCCGCGACTGTCGGTCCTTTGACCAGCCGGAACAGAAGTCCGGCAAAAGCTATGCTGACGATGGCGAGGGCAACCCAGTAAAACATCATCATGGCCGGCTCACCTCCAGTATTGCACGTTCGAATGTACTTTTAATGGAATAAACAGCTTGATCGATGTCTTCAAAGTCCAGTGCATGGATATACAGCCTTTTCTGATCATCGGAAATTCCGACGACAAGAGTTCCGGGAGTCAACGTGATCAATGCTGAAAGCAGCGTCACTTCCCAGTCCTCTGTTAATTCCGTTTCCATTTCAAAAATAGCGGGCTTGATATTCATGTTTGGCCGCAGAACGATCCGTAACACCTGAATGCTCGACATAGTCAATTCTTTCAGGAACAGAAGGACCAAATAGATAAGTGCCCAAACACGGGTCAAATACAATCTTCCTTTAAAGAACCGACGCATGAGGATGATGATTCCCAATCCGATTAAAAAGCCGATAGTGAATCCGGCAGGAGTAAAGGAAACTGTCATGAACATCCAGATGAATGCCAGAAAGAAGTTCAATAGGATTTGTGAAGACATATCATCTACTCCTTAAATACCGCATCTATATAGAGCGATGGATTCAGCAGCACTTCAGCCGCACCAGAAACGAATGGCATGAAGAGTTCCGCACCGACTCCGAAAAATACCGTGATGGCAACCAGTATCATCGAAGGAATCAGCATAGCTTGATAAGCTGATCGTTTTAAAGGTTTAGTTTCAACAGGTTCACCCCAGAACGCATAAATGAAAATGCGGGTTGCGCTTAACAGCACAATGAGGCTTGTCGCAAGGATGACGATACTGCCCCAGAAATGCGGGCCTTCAAAGCCGCCCTGGACAATTAATAACTTGCCGGGAAATCCGCTCAGCGGCGGGATGCCGGCAAGGCCGAAAGCTGCAACGAGGTAAGTCCAGCCCAGAACCGGGTAGGTCTTCATCAATCCCCCCATTTTGCGGAGGTTAGACGTTCCGAATATGACGGCTGTGATGCCTACAAGGAAAAATAATGCCGCTTTGATCATCATGTCATGGATCAGATAGAAAATCGATCCTTCGATGCCCGCCTGATTCATCTGGGAAACACCGAATAGGATAACTCCGACTGCGATGATGATATTGTAGATGATGATTTTTTTTACATCAAAATATGCGAGTGCACCGACACAGCCAGCCAGAATAGTCAGGATGGCGATGATTGCCAGAAGCTCATGAGTAAAACCGACATTCATCGTAAAGAACAGCGTGTATGTACGCATGATGGCATAAACCCCGACTTTGGTCAGCAAGGCACCGAATAACGCCAGAATCGGCATCGGAGGCGCATGATAGGATGCTGGCAGCCAGAAATATAAGGGGAATATAGCTGCTTTAAAACCGAATACCACTAAAAACAATACGGCAATGACGGTAAGAATCCCGGTATTTTCAATTTCAGGGATTTTGACAGCCAGATCCGCCATATTCAAGGTGCCGGTCACTGAGTAGAGAAAAGCGACCGCGACTACGAATAATGCGGAAGAAATGATATTGACCAGAATATATTTGATTGATTCGCGAAGCTGCTGTTTTTCGCCGCCGTGGACGATTAATGCGTAAGACGCCATCAGCAGGACTTCGACGAATACGAAAAGGTTGAAAATATCTCCGGTCGTGAACGCACCGTTAACACCGGCCATCAGAAACAGCACTGCCGGATAGTAGAACGACTGTTCACGCTTGATGCCGATGGTAGGAAAGCTGTACAGGACAACGAACAGCACAATCAAAGATGAAGTCGCGACCAAAAGGGCAGAGAACAGGTCGGACACCATCGAAATGCCGAAAGGTGCCGGCCAGCTGCCGAGCGTTACCGCCTGGACTCCGTCGCTGTAAACTTTCGCTAACAGAAACGCTGAAGATATCAGTGTGAGAACCGCACCGATCAATGCAAACAATCGCTGCATTTTAATCTTATTCGGGAACAGCATCAGGATTGTACCGATAATCAAAGGAATTATGATCGGGAACAATAATAAATTACTCATGGTCTTCAGTTCCTTTCATTAATTCCACATTGTCAGTGCCGAGCTCCTGATAAGCGCGGTAGGCAACAACAAGAAAAAAAGATGTGACAGCGAATGAAATGACGATTGCTGTCAGGATCAGGGCTTGCGGCAGCGGATCTGCGTAATCGGATACAGAAACACCGTCCGCAACTACCGGCGGAGCATTTCCGCCGAGGCCGCCCATCGTCAAAAGGAGCAGATGGGCACCGTGGCTGAGAAGTGCCGTGCCGATGATGATTCGGATTAAACTTTTTGAAAGTATTAAGTAAACAGCTGCCATGAACAGAAAACCGATGACAACTGACATGATTATTTCCATTATTCATCCTCTCCAATCGTTTGAATAATGGTCATCGTAACTCCAACAACAACCAAATAGACTCCTATATCGAAAAGCAAAGCGGAATGCAGGGAAGTTTCACCGAATAGCGGCAAGTCGAAATAATCGTAAGCATGTGTGAAAAATGGAACGTCGAATAATATGGAAGCCGCAGCTGTACCAATCGCGACAAGCAGTCCGACCGACGTCATCACCACATAATTGATCGGCAAAATCTTTTTAACTGTCCGGATACCGAACGCGAGCATCAACAGTACAATGGCGCTCGCAGTCAGCAAACCGCCGACAAAACCGCCGCCCGGCGTATAATGTCCGGCGAAAAAGATGTGGACAGCGAACATCAGAATGATGAAGGTTACGACTTTCGTAACGGTCTGAAGCATAACATCATTTGTTTTCATGCTGTCCCTCCTTTTTCGTAAGCCGCAGCTTGATCAACGTGATGATGCCGATGCCGGCAATTCCAAGAACGCCGATTTCAAACAAGGTATCAAAACCACGGTAATCGACAAGAATTACGTTAACAATATTTCCGCCCCCAGCTTCCGTGTATACTGTTTCTTTATAAAACTCGGAAATGGAAGGCAGAGCTTTTCCGGAATGTGCAGCCAGTGCAACAAGCGTCATTGTCACACCAACACCAATAGCAATTACTGCATTGCCGAAGCGGAAGCGCATCCGTTCTTCTTTTCTGCTGATCTGCGGCAGATGGTAGAAGGCCAGCAGGAATAATGCGACAGAAATCGTCTCAATGACCAATTGCGTCAAAGCAAGGTCAGGTGCACGGAAAATGACGAAGAACAAGGCCACCGAGTAGCCTACAGCGCCTAGTGCGATAATGGCAGTCAGGCGTGATTTCGAAAACAGGATGGTCAATGTCGATCCGAGCAAAGCGAACATGATCACAACTTCATACAAGCCAACCGGCGCCACATTATTCATATCAATCGCGAATGCTTCATTCAATACAAACGTGCCGAGTACGATGATGACCAGGAAGCTGAACATATACACCAGATATGAACGGATAAATCCGGTCATATAAGTTCTTGAGAAGCGGTTGGCTCCCGTATCGCTCAGGAACATCATATGATCGTACAGGCGGTTCAGTGTCAGTGTATCGGGATAGAGGTCATAGCTCTTCTGCCATTTGGCGAGTGTCCAGAACATCAGGAAACCGATGGCGAAAATGCCGATTGTCATGTAGAACTCAGGTTCAAAACCGTGCCAATAGGCGACGGTTACCTCAACGTCCTGCGGCGAATCATACAGGAACGGCTGAATTGCGGCGACCGCCGGTTTCACGAGCCAGTCTCCGACGATGTTCGGGATGGCGAAAATCACCAGCACCAGAATTGCCAGGAAAGCTGGTGAAAGAAGCATGCCGATCGGCGCTTCGTGAGCCGGCTTCGGCAATTCCTCCGGTTTATGCTTGCCGGCGAATGTGCGGAAGACAAAATAGAAACTGTATATGAACGTAAAGACTGAGCCGACCCAGGCGATGACAGGGAACAGGATGCCCCATGTGTCAAACTGGAACATATCGAATTCCATCATCGTAAGCATCGCGGTCAGAAACATTTCCTTGCTCAGGAAGCCGCTGAATGGAGGCAACCCGGCCATGGAGAATGAACCGATCATGGCAATGGTAAAACTGATCGGCATCAAACTCATCAAGCCGCCCAGTTTCCGGATATCGCGTGTTCCGGTTTCGTGGTCAATGATGCCGGCGACCATAAACAGACTGCCTTTAAATACGGCATGGTTGATCAAATGGAAGATAGCCGCAAATGCTGCATATCTGAAATAAGTGCCGGCAGCATCTTCAACATGAAAGCCGGCAGCTGATGCGCCGAGCAGGGACATGATAAGTCCGAGCTGAGATACAGTTGAGAAAGCCAGAATCCCTTTCAGATCCTTTTGCTTCAGTGCCCAGAACGAAGCCCAGAACATTGTAAACAAGCCGACGCCGGTAACGAGCCACACCCAGGTGCCGGATACCGCGAATATTGGGGTGAAGCGGGCAACCAGGTAGAGACCGGCTTTAACCATTGTGGCGGAGTGGAGATACGCACTGACCGGAGTAGGCGCTTCCATCGCGTCTGGCAACCAGATATAGAATGGAAATTGAGCCGATTTGGTAAATGCGCCGAGCAGAATCAGTACAAGCGCCCAAATGAAGAAATCGTGGGTCGCCATTTCGGGTGCGAGAGAAATCAGTTCCCGGATGGAATAAGTATCGCCCATGATTCCGAGCAATACAAAGCCCCCAAGCATCATCAATCCGCCGAATACGGTGATCATCATCGACTTCAACGCACCGAATCTTGAGCGATCGCGTGTGTACCAATAGCCAATCAGCAGGAAAGATGAAATGGAGGTCAGCTCCCAGAACAGATATAGGGATATAAGATGGTCGGATTGAACAACCCCGAGCATCGCTGTCATGAACATCAGGAGATAAACATAAAAATTATGTAATTGTTCGCGGTATTTATCCAGATAGAAAATGGAATAAAGCACGACTAAAGATCCAATGCCGGTGATCAGCATTGAAAACAGGAGACTCAATCCGTCGATATAAGCGATAAATGAAATATCAAGCGAAGGAATCCATTGCATTTCGGACACACGGTTGCCTCCGTCTGCAATTGCGGGAAGCAAAGTGGTGTAATAGATGAATAAGAATACGGGAACTAATAAAACGAACCAGCCCGTATGAACCTGACTGACTTTCTTGAAAAGCAGCGGGATGATCAAAGCTGCAATTATGGGCAGAAAAATTAAGAATACGAGTGACAAATGAATCCTCCTTCCAAGCATAAACATGATGACTTGCTAAAAAAATTATAACGTAATTCTATACGCTTTGCATTGTTGGGACTTTATTTGAAAAGAAATGATCACATTTTCCGCGTGTTATAAAGATAGGAAGAAACTCGGGAAAATTATTTAATTTTTTCTCATTAAAATCGGTTTTCAAAGAAAAAACGGACTCCATTTTGGAATCCGCAAATCTGAAAATATGAAAAAAGGGTTTGATTTTTATTAAACATTACATCGATTTCATTTCCTGTTCCAGTAATACGTCTTCGAAGTCCTGCTCCGGTTTTGCCAGTGTATATTTAAGGAACGCAAATGCCAGCACAAACAAAACGCCTGTGACGATGAAAACGGAAGAAATTCCGACAAAGCCACTGACAATCCCCCCAAAAACCGGTCCTACGATATTGCCGAGGAAACGGAAACTGGTGTTATAGCCCATGATTTCCCCCTGGATTTCAATAGGTGCTTCCCGGCGCATCAACGCCGTAGTGGTCGGGATCATACCGCCGACAGCGACACCGAACAACAGCCGAAGAATCATCAATTGCCATAGCTCTGTAACGAATGCCTGAGGCACAATAAACAGGAATGACAGCAATAACAGGAAGCCCAGCACTTTTTCATACCCGATTGAATCTCCAAGGCGACCCCATCGCCGGGCGAAAAGCAGGTTGCCTACACCCGCCGCACTGAAAGTCACGCCCGCCAGAAAGGCGACCTGGGAACTGTCCGGAGCAAGTTCTGCAACGTACAGCGACAATAATGGCTGTATACTGAAATTCCCCACTTGGATGAGGCTGGTGATGATCATGACATTGATCAACAAGCGGTGATGGAGAATTCCTTGTATAATCGTTTTTCGCTCATAAATATGGGCGTCTTTATTGGCCACTTTTTTAACTTCTTTAATGCCGAAGGCGACAAGCGCCGCCGCTATGCCAATGACAACTGCGGTGATGATGAATGTATAGTCAAAACCGAAGGAATCTGCCATCAATCCACCGATAACCGGCCCGAACAGCGTTCCCGATACACTACCCATCTGCAAGGTGCCAAGTGTTCTCCCGGCAATTTCTTTTGGTGTCTGTGTGCTGACGAACGCCAGCGAAGTGGGGATGAAGCCAGTGACGACACCCATGAACAGCCGGATCATAAATAATTCATGAACAGAATCGGCGGCTCCCATCATATAAATGCTGATGGCAATCCCGAAGCCGTTGATGATGAGTATCGGCTTATAGCCGTAGCGATCCGCGATGCGTCCCCAAATCGGTGACATGAAAAGGGCGGCAACAAATGTAACCCCGAATACCAGCCCAGCCCAGCGCTGGACATATTCGTCGGAAAAATCACCGAGCGATTCGATATAAAGAGATAAAAAGGGCATAATCATTGTCGTGCTTCCCGCAACCAGGAAGTTCGTGAACATGATGATGATAAAATTTCTTTTTTGCACATCCATAACAGTTACCTTCTTTCTGAACCGTGCATCTTTCTCTATTATATATTATTTCGTCACTCGAAAAAAGTAAGAAAAATTACTGGTGTATTCTGAAATTTTTATATGCTAAAATAAGGCGGGGTGAATGCGAAATGAAAAAAATATGGATGCCGATATTACTGGCGACAGCTTTATTGGCTGCTTGTGGATCTCAGGAAACAGACCAACAGTCAACAGCAAGTGAAAATACTGGCTCATCAGAGACAACCGCAGATTTTCCGCAATTGTCAGATGAAGTTGCAGAGGATGAAGCGTTAGTGGATATGAATACCTCGATGGGAACAATTCAAATAAAATTATTCCCTGAACAGGCGCCGAAAACGGTCGAAAACTTTCTGACTCACGCAAAAGACGGCTATTACGATGGTGTGATTTTCCACCGGGTCATCAAAGATTTCATGATTCAAGGGGGAGATCCTGAAGGCACCGGCCGTGGAGGTGAAAGCATTTACGGTGAAGGCTTTGAAGATGAATTCTCTGAAGAGCTGTATAATTTCCGGGGTGCATTGTCTATGGCGAATGCCGGACCGGGCACAAACGGCAGCCAATTCTTCATTGTTCAGCTGCCTGAACTGCCGGAAGATGGGTTGCCGCCAGCGGATGCTCCGGAAGAAGTCAAAGAGGAATATGCCGCCAACGGAGGAACGCCTAGGCTTGACGGCAAGCATACCGTTTTCGGACATGTTGTGGAAGGCATGGATATCGTCGACGCCATCGCTGAAGTGGAAGTAGGAGAGGGCGACCGTCCTGTTGAAGCCGTAGTTATCGAATCGATCGATATTATCCAGGAATAAGCAAAAAGGAAGATCCATTGCGGATCTTCCTTTTTAGGCTGTCGAGAAACCGACAACTTCGCCAATCATTTCGCTCTAGGCGGACGCTTTCCTCGGGGAGCGGCCTGAGCCTCCTCGCTCGCTTCGCTCCCTGCGGGGTCTCAGGACTCGCTCTGGTTCCCGATGGAGTCGCCGCCTGCCGCTTCATTCTGTGCTGTGCTGATAATGCAAGTGTTCACCTTCTCACTTGCAACACACCTAAACGTCTATTCCTTTATAGAAAAAGAGCTGAGATATGGAGCAAAACAGCGAAGACGCCCAGGGGACCAAGCGAAGTGCTGAGATCCACTTGGGCGAAGTGCAACGAGACCGAGTTAGCTCAGCGCGAGCCCCCAGGCAAGCGAAGCTGTTTTGCGTAATATCGGTTTTTATGTTTCTTTCCCAACAAGCTGAAAAGGAAAATCCATTGCGGATCTTCCTTTTCTTATTCACATATCCTATATCAACCGAGCGCTTTTATAATCCGTTCGACGCCGTCTTCCAGCATGGTCCGTGGACACGCCACATTGAGGCGAAGGAATCCTGTGCCGGCGTCACCGTATTTTGACCCCGGCTCCAGCGCAACTTTTCCGACATGCAGAAGCTTTTCCATGATTTCCGATTCTTCCATTCCAAGACCCCGACAGTCAAGCCATATCAGATATGTAGACTCCGGTTTGGTAATTTTAATCGAGGGAATGGCAGTCTCCAACTTTTCGATCACATAGTCCATATTGGAAGACAGCACTTCAAGTAATTCATCCAGCCATGCCTCTCCTTCTTCGTATGCAGCTTTTAAAGCAACAGGGGCGAAAGCGTTCATCATGCCCGTGCCGTTGGCAGCGGCATGATTCTCGAGGCGCAGCCTTTTTTTCGGATCGGTAACAACCAGCATAGAGGCCTGTATGCCTGCCAGATTGAAGGTCTTGGTTGGCGCGATGCAAGTAAAGATTCGATGCGCCTGTGCGCCGGCAAGTTTCGCCAGCGGTATGTGCTGGTGTGGTTTCAGGATCAGATCGGAATGGATTTCATCTGAAATGATCAATACATCATGTTTTTCGGCCAATCGAAGAATTTCTTTCATTTCTTGTTCTTTCCACACTTTTCCGCCAGGATTATGCGGATGGCAGAAGATAAAGAATGTTGCTTTCGAGAATTGCTCCTCCAGATCAGCAAAATTGAAACTGTATTCCCCGTCTTTTTCAATTAATTCACTGTACAGGACTTTCCGACCCTGGTTCTGTGGAATCGAAAAGAAAGGCGGATAAACAGGCGGTGTGACGACAACAGCATCTCCGGGGTTGGTGAAAACCTGAAGAATTGCCGCAATTGCCGGAATGACGCCAGGTTGGAACATAATTTCTTGTTCATTGATTTCCCAGTCATTGCGCCTTGCCTGCCACGCCGAAATCGCTTTTTTAATGTCATCATCAATATACGTATAACCAATAATCGGGTGATCGAGCCTCTTTTTCAATGCTTCCATAACAGGTGGGGGGGCAGGGAAATCCATGTCTGCGACCCAAAGCGGCAGAATGTCAGACGCATCTTCCACTTCATAGAGCATTTCCATCAGGTCCCATTTGACTGAGCGGGTTTTTCTGCGTTCATAAACTTCCTCGAATAAACTCAACACAATCTCCTCATTTCTAAATGGTTTCTATGGATATTATAGCCGTTAACAAAATAGAATGTCAGGTCAAAAACTTTATGCATTCACTAAAATGAACGGCAAAGTACATAATCCATGGGCAAGGGAGTCCATTCTCTTCAATTTGCTGCAATAAAGATGCAGGTACTGCCAACAAAAAGAGAGTTGCCGGCAAATTACTGCCGGCAACTCTCTTTTTGTTATTGTCCCACAGGTTCCATGCCATCGAGCAAGTTGGATGCTGGAACTTCAAGTGCGTTGGAAAGCTTCATGATGGTCTGGACCGATGGAATTTCTTCCCCTGTTTCGTATGAATGAAGCTTTGCCACTCCGACTCTTGTTTTTAATGCAAGGTCGTCCAGAGTCAAATTGCGCTCTTCCCGAAGGAACTTCAGTTGCGCGTTTAATGCTTTACTCATATTCATACACTCCTTTCGGAATTGGTACTTTCTTCTATTTTTATAGAATATCATAAAACCGCTGTTTTGATCCGAAAAAATATGTCAGTTTTTGAACATTTTTCAGAAGATATCAATGATTCCCTGAATAAACACTACAATGATCGCAATCGGTGCCACATATCTCAAAAGCACCCGCCAAACATCAACCAGCAATTGCTGTTCATGCATTTCTGCGTGGGCATCCTGTTTGGTCAGTACATAACCAGCAAACAGTGAGATGAATAATGCTCCGAGCGGCAATCCAACCTTACTGGTTAAAATATCAATAAAGTCGAAGAAGGTGTAGCCAAAGAAAACCGGATCCGAGAAAATGCCGAACGACAATGCACTCGGGATTCCGACGATGAAAATGGCCAATCCTGCAAGCCAGGAAATCTTGCCCCGTCGATCGTATTTGTCCTTCACAGCAATCGACACGGTAATCTCCAACATGGAAATGGAAGAAGTCAATGTCGCAAAAAGCAAAAGGATGAAGAACAGGATGATCAAAAATTGTCCCATGAATAATTCATTGAAAATGGCCGGCAGGATGATGAACACGAGTCCGGGCCCTTCGTCCGGCAAATAATCCAAAGCGAAAACCGCAGGGAAGATGATGAGGCCAGCCATAATTGAAATAATGATATTCAAGGACACGACACTTACAGCCGAACGCCCAAGATTTTCTGTCTTCGGCAAGTAGGAAGCATACGTGATCATTCCTGCAACACCGACGCTGAGAGAAAAGAATGCCTGGCCGAGAGCGGTTAGAGCCGTCTCGAAGGTAAAGAACGACCAATCCGGAACAAACATGAACCGGACGCCTTCCATTGCCCCATCCAAAGTCAAAGATCTGACCATCAGCAATACGAAGAAAATCAGTAAAGCCGGCATCATGATTTTGCTGGCACGTTCTATTCCGGATTTTATCCCGCCGTGCACGATCCAAACCGTCAACAGCATGAATATACCCTGAGCGATCAATACCTCGACCGGATTTGCTATAATGCCGTTAAATAGATCGGCAAAACCGGTGTCGTTGTAATCTGAAAGCTGGAACATGATTGCACGTGCCAGATACGACAGGATCCATCCACCGACAACGCTGTAGAAAGACAGGATCAGGAATGCAAAGATAAAGCCCGACCAGCCAATCAGGAACCAGGGTTTTCCGGGAGCCTGTTTTTTCAGGCCGCTGACGGCATCTGCCTGGCCTCGCCGCCCAATGACGAATTCTGCAAGCAAAATCGGCAAGCCGATGAAAATGGTGCTGATGATGAATAATAGTATAAAAACACTGCCTCCGTTGGCACCTGTTTCATAAGGGAATTTCCAGATTGCGCCCAAACCGACGGCACTGCCGGCTGCCGCCAGGATGAATCCGAGTTTCGATTTCCATTGCTCACGATTTTCCATTGTCCTCACTCCTATATCCATTAGATTTTCTCATTCTACATGAGCATTCTTCAAAAAAATAGATAAATTTGAAACTTCGCTGATTTCGTAACGTATAATAAACATATAAAGGAAGAGATTGAATATTTCATTTTTAAAGGGGCCCTATAAATGTATGCGGATAATCCATTCAATAAAGCGAAAGCGGGTGACAGGCAGGCGCTAATGGACTGGTTTCAAAATTACCAGGACGAAATAGCCAGGTTAGCTTATCAGGCAGGCCTGCAGAATCAGCAAATTGACGCCTTGCAACGTGATTTAATTGAATCTATTAACGAGAAGCTTGAGACATTGGTTGAGGAAGATGCTGAAAATACCTTATACAAGAATGCTGTCCATCTGATCGAAAAGGAACTGGCTGAATCCAATAACAAATCAGAGGGCCTGTCGTTGAAATTTGAAGAAGACCAGGAAACGCATAAGGCTCTTCTCCGGCTGCCTTTGCAGGAGCGACTTGCTGTTATACTCATCCATTTTCACGGGAAACAGTTGAAAGATGCAGCCGAAATCCTTATGTCTCAAGAGACAGCAGTCGAATCAGATACTCTCGCAGGATTGGAAAAGATCAAAAATGAGTTGGCGGTCGAATCAGTGCCCGATGCTGAAAGAAGACTGGTCCTATTGGATAAGTCTTATAACAGGATTGAATTTTCAAACGCAGCAGAGATTATAGAAATCGACAAACTCCAGGCTGCCGAACCGGAACATGCTAAGGAATCAGTCCAAAATAAACCAGAAAAAAAGAAAACTTTTGCCCTCATTGCGGGAGCCAGTCTTTTTTTAACTGCTGTTATCGGAGCATCATTGCTTTTCGGCGACCAGCCGACTGTTTCGCAGCAGGCTGATACTAGTGAAGAGAATCCGACAACGGTCAGCAAAGAAATGGTCAAAGAATGGGAAGCGGAATTTGATGAAATCCGCACAACAGCGCCTGAACGCCTGGGCTTGTCACCGGAAACTTTCGAATCTCTCGAGTATGTCCAAAAAGCGGATGTTTTGAAGGATCGTACATTCAGCCGACAGAACGTCAAGCAATTACAGGATGATCCCGAGCGTATGCAGGACCAGGTCGATGTCCTGATGCTGAGCATTGAAACACCGAAAGGGATGTTGGACTTTGTCGAGAATGATCAATTGAATGCTGCAGAAATCAGCAAATTCCTGGTGATCTATACAGAAAAGACTGAGCAATTGATGGTCATTGCCGATAATCTGCTTGAGAAACACAAAGATGAACTGGCATCCGCTGAAAGAGACGGAGGATTAGCACCGGATATGCTGATGAATGGCCGCGTTGACTTTCCCGAAGAAATTGAAAATCTGACAGCGGCTTTAAGGGAACACACATTACAGTATATACCGCACCCCAATGTAAACCGCTTCCGGACGGTAAGAGATGTCAATAAATTTTATGAAATACGTCCGTTCAGCACAGATGGCCTATCCAATTATTATATGGAAGTTATTCGCGGTGCCCCTTATTATGATGAAACGGGTATGCTGATGCCAATTGAGCAATTGCCTTTTTCCATTACGACAATGGCCGGATTCCTGGCCGATCCAATGCTGGACCCGGAATTGAAGAGTAAAGTTGAGCCCCTATTGGCCAATTCTTTCTACGCAATGGTGAAAGGGGATTTCAATACAGAAGTCTTTGACGGCGATGGGGTGGTAAAAGAAGAGTTTCGAACGGCTTGGGATACTTCGATTCAATTGGCTGGAAACCCTGTAACCTTCCTGTTGCTGCCGATTCTGGAAGAATTCGAAGCGAGTGGTTGGAAAGAATCCACACATTTTGATGATTTGGCATTATCTGATATTCTCGCTGCAATTGAGATGGAGAGACATGGTGAATTGGAAGCGAAGCTGCCGAATGGAGATATGGAAATCGAATCTGCCTTTCTTCAATTGAATGACTATGATTACAACGATATCATGCCTCTTTATGAAGAATTTTCAGACTCTTATAAAATGGATATCCTGTCAGGTATTGAACCAATGGAAATCATCAAACTATATTATTACGCCAATAAAATTGAAGATATCGAAACGATGTGGCATTTGACTGCCGATGACGAATTGAAGCCCACGCTGGAAGAATACACGGCAAGGTGGAAAAAACAGCCCGAAATCACAGAAACAAGGCGCAGTATTGAAATTTACGAAGATAATTTTACCCGGCAGGGAAGAAAAGTTTACCTGATTGTTCCTGCTTCAATGAGTGGATCCAATCAGGACATTCAGCAGAGGCGGGAAATGATCTTAATTACAGAGCGGGACCACATCTGGCTGATGCAGAATCAGATGGATGAATATTATGCAAAGGAAGATAATTTCGGAGAATTTGACTCCCGTGTCCAGACCCACTATAACAATCTTCTGCAAAGTGAGAGTCTGGAAGCCGTGAACAATGCAACTCCGGCAGAAATAGCAGGTGTTTTCCTTCTGGCATTGGAAAAAGAAGATGTGAATACGATGCGCTTGCTGATCAATAAAGGAGAGCTGCAGCTTGAAGATGAGGAATTTAAAAGCCGCTGGATAACTTCCGGACAATTTCCGGCCTATTCAGAAATTGAAGGAATCTCCTTCCGCGTGGACATCCACAATACCGGTATACAAGGCCTCCAGGGATATGTGGACATTTACAATGACCTGGTTACAAGGGAAAACAGCCACTTCCTGCCACTGGAAAAAGTTGGCGAATCATGGATGGTTCAGGACATGTTCAGTCATTAATTTTACGCAGCTCATCTTTCTGTGCTATAATATACAGATGCCAATAGGTGTACAGGATAATTCAGATAAGACTAGGAGCGGGTAGAACATGACAAAGACATATCAAACAGGCGACACAGTATCAGGTAAAGTAACAGGAATCCAGCCATACGGGGCTTTCGTAGCACTCGACGAGCAGACACAAGGTTTGGTCCACATCTCAGAAATCACTCATGGCTATGTAAAAGAAGTAAGTGAGTATTTGGCAGTCGGACAAGAAGTTGACGTGAAAGTTTTGGAAGTTGATGAAAAATCTAAAAAAATCAGCCTTTCAATCCGTGCGTTGCAGGAGCAGCCACCGGCAGCTCAGCGCACTGAAAAACCAAAACAATCTCTTCAGTCACATGTTAACGAAAATGACTCTGAAGGATTCAACTCATTGAAAGACAAAATGCAAGAGTGGATCAAGCGCTCTGGGCAGTAAAGTAAGTAAGAAAAGCGACGGCGCCCGTTAAGCTCTGAAAGACATAAGACGGAATAGCGAAGCGGCATCTTTTCAGCCGCACAGCTAGGCCGGCTTATGACCCGAAGAGCTGGGCCGCCGGAGTCTGGACAGAGAAAAGCGACGGCGCCCGTTAAGCTCTGAAAGGCATAAGACGGAATAGCGAAGCGGCATCTTTTCAGCCGCACAGCTAGGCCGGCTTATGACCCGAAGAGCTGGGCCGCTGGAGTCTGGACAGAGAAAAGCGACGGCGCCCGTCAGAGATAGGCAGCTGAAGCTTGGACAGTAAGAAAAGCATAAAAAATGAAGGGCAGACTCAGGTCTGCCCTTCATTTTTTTTTATTTTCCGTAAACGGTATTGCAGGTTTTGGCGGCTCATTCCAAGTGCCGCAGCTGCTTTTGTGACATTGCCATTATGCAGGTCCATCGCTTTTTGCAGGTAATAGATTTCAGCCTCTAATAAATACTCTTCCAATGGCAGCAATTCCTTGTTTGATTGGACAATAAAGTCCTCCGGTTTGTGCATCCCTGTTTTTTCGGTCTTCATTTTAAAATGATAGGGCAGCAGATCCACGCTTACAATTTCCTCGGTTGTCAGCAGGGAAGTGATCTCATCGAGCAATAATTCCAGCTCTTTCAGATTTCCGGGCCAATCATAGGATAATAATAATTTTTCCACCTGCTGATCAACATGCCTTACCATCGAGCCGAACTTCAGCCGGTGCCTCGAAAAATAATCAAGGACAAATGGAATGATATCTTCTTTTCTCCGGCGAAGGGGCTGGATCGGAATCGCCATAGCTGAAAAGAAGTAATACAATTCCTTCAGCAGCTTTTGTGCTGATATCAATTCAACGGGATCTTCACCGACGCTGGCGATAAAATAAGTATCGCTGCCGGAATGTTCTTTCACCATTTCCAGCAGTTTCTGCTGCATCGGCAGGTTCAGCATATCGATTCTTTCGCAATAGACTGTGCCGCTTGCCTTATTTTTCATTTCCTCGGACATCTGTTCAATCGACCCGATCGTGGTGCCGTGTGAAAAAAGAATCGACATCTCTGACGACGCATCTGCATGCGCCCGGTGAATCGCTTCGGCGATCAGCTCTTTACCGGTTCCGGATTCGCCGACCAATAAAACGGGCAGTTTCGCGAGTGCCGCCTTTTCAGCTGTGGCGATGACTTTTTTCATGCTGGCAGAAACGGCTGTGATGCTGTTGAATGTAATCGGTTCTTCATATTTCTTCAACGGCTGATAGACGACTTTCTCCAAAGTGGTGACATCCCTTGCCAATTCAATTGCCCCGATCAGCAACCCGTTTTCGACGACGGGATAAGTGTCATTGATCGTTGTAATTTCCTGTCCCTTTCGGTTCCAGTAAGTCTGCTTGGCATTGAGCACAGGGGAACCGCTTTGCAGTACTTTCAGCAAGGTGCTCTCTTCCTGATCGAAACGGAACATTTCCAGCAGCGACCGGTCCGCCAATTCTTCAAAATCAAATCCTTCGATGTCCCTCATCTTTTTATTATGTAAAATCGTTTTCCCTTTTGTATCGACAGCGTGTATCCCTACTGCCACGTGCTCTGAAGCGAATCTGTAGAATGGTTCCAAGTCCAATTTCAATTGCTTCACATTAGCCACCTCAAAATTATTTTAATTTTTCAAATGAAATCACTTGAATTATGCAGAGATCTTTTGCATTATTATAAGTGGAAACGCTTTAAAAGTGCAAATATTTTTTGCACTAAACACATTCAAGGAGGATTTAGCTATGATTCCCTACAAACACGAACCATTCACAGATTTCTCGATCGACAAGAACCGCAACGATTATTTGGAAGGCTTGAAAACTGTCGAGGCTTACCTTGGCCAGGACTATCCATTGATCATCGGTGGAGAACGTGTAACGACTGAAGATAAAATCGTTTCATTCAACCCTTCCAATAAAGAAGAGACGATTGGACGCGTTTCAAAATCAAACAAAGATTTGGCTGAAAAAGCAATGCAAAGCGCTGACGAAGCCTTTAAAACTTGGAAAAAAGTAAAACCTGAAGTGCGTGCTGATGTGTTGTTCAAAGCAGCTGCCATCATTCGCCGCCGCAAGCACGAATTCTCGGCTCTTTTAACGAAAGAAGCCGGAAAGCCTTGGAACGAAGCGGATGCAGATACGGCTGAAGCGATTGATTTCCTTGAATATTACGGTCGCCAGATGCTGCGCCTGAAAGATGGTATGCATGTCGAAAGCCGTCCAGGCGAAGACAACCGATATTCTTATATTCCTTTGGGAGTAGGCGTTGTCATTTCTCCTTGGAACTTTGCATTTGCCATTATGGCAGGAACGACTGCTGCAGCAATGGTTGCAGGAAACACAGTTCTATTAAAACCAGCTTCAACAACACCTATTGTCGCGTACAAATTTATCGAAGTTTTGGAAGAAGCAGGCATGCCTAAAGGTGTCGTCAACTATATTCCAGGACCGGGTGCTGAAGTAGGGGACTATCTTGTAGATCACCCTAACACTCGCTTCATCTCATTCACTGGTTCAAAAGAAGTCGGCCTGCGCATTGCAGAACGCTCTTCAAAAGTGAACGAAGGCCAAATTTGGATGAAACGCCTGATTGCTGAAATGGGCGGCAAAAACACTATGGTCATCGATAAAGACGGAGACCTTGAATTGGCAGCTCAATCAATCGTGAAATCCGCGTTCGGCTTCAGTGGACAGAAATGTTCTGCAGGATCCCGTGCGGTAATCGTGGAAGATGCATACGATCAAGTTCTTGAGCGTGTCATCGAATTGACGAATGAATTGACGATCGGCGATCCGGTTGATCAAAACAATTATATGGGGCCGGTCATCGATGGCAATTCGTATAAGAAAATCATGGATTATATCGAAATCGGCAAAGGCGAAGGCCGCCTGGTTGCCGGTGGAGACGGAGATGATTCAAAAGGTTTCTTCGTAAACCCGACAGTCTTCGCCGATCTTGATCCAAAAGCGCGCATCATGCAGGAAGAAATCTTCGGACCGGTTGTCGGCCTGATGAAAGCAAAAGATTTCAAAGAAGCGATTGATATCGCCAACAACACAGAATATGGTTTGACTGGTGCTGTTATAACAAACAACCGCGAACACCTTGAATATGCACGTGAAGAATTCCACGTTGGTAATCTTTACTTCAACCGTGGATGCACAGGTGCAATCGTCGGTTACCAATCATTCGGAGGATTCAATATGTCCGGAACAGACTCTAAAGCGGGCGGACCGGATTATATCCCTCTTCATATGCAGGCAAAAATAACTTCTGAAATGTTCTAAAAGCATTAAAGATCCAAATAGTATTGAAAAGGCAGACTGCAAGTCTGCCTTTTTCAAAAGGAGGAATTTCAAATGACGAAAACACAGGAGATTATCAAACAGACTGAAAAATATGGTGCACCCAACTATCATCCGCTGCCGATCGTTATTGCAGAAGCTGAAGGTGTATGGGTTAAAGATCCGGAAGGCAATAAATTCATGGACATGCTGTCTGCCTATTCAGCTGTCAACCAGGGGCACAGACACCCGAAAATCATTCAGGCGCTGAAAGACCAGGCTGATCGAGTGACATTGACTTCCCGCGCATTCCACAACGATATGCTTGCACCGTGGTATGAAATGATCTGTGAAGTATCCGGAAAAGAAATGGCTCTGCCGATGAACACCGGAGCTGAAGCAGTAGAGACAGCAGTAAAAGCAGCACGCCGCTGGGCATATAATGTGAAAGGCGTGGAAGAAAACAAAGCAGAAATAATTGCTTGCGAAGGCAACTTCCACGGCCGTACGATGACTGCGGTTTCATTGTCATCCGATCCTGAATACCGTAAAGGCTTCGGCCCGATGCTTCCAGGCATCAACATCGTTCCTTTCGGTGATTTGGACGCATTGAAAAATGCAATCACTCCGAACACCGCTGCATTTCTTATTGAACCGATTCAAGGGGAAGCCGGAATCATCATTCCGCCACCAGGTTTCCTGAAAGCGGCCAGAGAACTTTGCCGCGAAAACAATGTCTTGTTCATTGCCGATGAAATCCAGGCTGGCCTGGCGCGTACCGGTAAAATGTTTGCCTGTGAATGGGAAGACGTAAACCCGGATATGTATATTCTGGGTAAAGCACTCGGAGGCGGAGTATTCCCGATTTCGTGTGTAGTAGCTGACAATGAAGTTCTTGGTGTCTTCAATCCAGGGTCGCACGGCTCGACATTCGGTGGGAATCCGCTGGCATGTGCAGTATCCATCGCATCCATTAAGGTTTTGCAGGACGAAAAGCTGACTGAACGTTCTCAGGAGCTGGGTGAATATTTCATGGACCAGCTAAAAGAAATTTCACATCCTTCTATTAAAGAAGTTCGTGGACGCGGATTGTTCATCGGCATGGAATTGAATGAAGCTGCCCGTCCTTATTGCGAGCAACTTAAAGAACTGGGTCTATTATGCAAAGAAACCCATGATACAGTAATCCGATTTGCACCACCGTTGATTATCAGCAAAGATGATTTGGACTGGGCTCTGGAGCGCATTCGCAAGGTATTCTCGAAATAAGAAGTGTGTAGCATAGCGTTATCTGATTGTGTTACACTGGATGCGGAGTAATTACTAAAATACAAAGAGGCGAACTTAAAAAATGGCTGAAAACTTGAACTTGTTGACGTCGACGCAGAACGTAATCAAAACTGCATTGGAAAAGCTCGGATATGAAGAATCGATGTACGAACTTCTGAAAGAACCTATGCGAATGATGGAAGTCCGTATTCCTGTTCGCATGGATGATGGAATAACAAAGGTGTTTACCGGATTCCGTGCACAGCACAACGATGCCGTAGGTCCTACTAAGGGAGGCGTACGTTTTCACCCGGATGTCAACCGCGAAGAAGTTATTGCACTTTCTATGTGGATGACTTTGAAATGCGGGATTGTCGATCTTCCTTACGGAGGCGGTAAAGGCGGGATCATTTGTGATCCACGTGAAATGTCCATGCACGAAATTGAAAAGTTGAGCCGCGGTTATGTCCGTGCCATCAGTCAGATAGTTGGACCGAACAAAGATATTCCAGCACCGGACGTCTTCACGAACTCTCAGATCATGGCGTGGATGTTCGATGAATACAGTAAAATTGATGAATTCAATTCACCTGGCTTCATTACTGGTAAACCAATTGTTCTCGGCGGATCACAGGGACGCGATAAAGCTACTGCCCAGGGCGTAACGATCGTCATTAATGAAGCTGCAAAAAAACGTGGCCTGGATATGCAGGGAGCCCGTATCGTAATTCAAGGTTTCGGCAATGCCGGAAGTTTCCTGGCAAAATTCCTTCATGATTCCGGAGCTAAAGTGGTTGGGATTTCCGATGCATACGGAGCATTACATGATCCGGACGGGTTGGATATCGATTATCTTCTTGACCGCCGCGACAGCTTTGGAATGGTGACAAATCTTTTTGACAACACGATTACCAACAAAGAGCTTTTTGAACTCGATTGCGATATTCTTGTACCTGCAGCAATCTCGAATCAGATTACTGCAGAAAATGCGGATGATATTAAAGCATCAATTGTAGTTGAAGCGGCCAATGGCCCAACTACATCAGAAGCTACAAAAATGTTGACAGACCGTGGAGTCTTATTGGTTCCTGACGTACTGGCCAGTGCTGGTGGTGTTACTGTTTCCTATTTCGAATGGGTACAGAACAACCAGGGTTATTATTGGACTCAGGAGGAAGTTGACGAAAGACTCACTAAGAAGTTAGTTGATGCTTTCGAAAACATCTATAACGTTTCCATTACACGAAATATCGATATGCGTCTCGCTGCATATATGGTGGGTGCCCGCAGAACCGCAGAAGCCGCACGCTTCCGTGGTTGGGTTTAAATCACTTACAAAACCGCTTGGAATTCTATATTCCAAGCGGTTTTTTTGCATTTGAAAAAGAGAAGCTACATAATAATGGAGAATAGGAGGATGATCAATAGATGAATAAATTCACTTTCTACAATCCGGTAAAACTAATTTTTGGTAAGGGACAACTCGAGACTATAGCTACTGAACTTCCGAAATTAGGTAAAAAAGTCCTTGTCGTATACGGCGGTGGCAGCATCAAAAAAAATGGTCTTTATGACGAAGTTATGGAAACACTGGCTTCAGCAGATATGGAAATTTTTGAGCTGGCAGGAGTTGAACCCAACCCGCGCTTATCTACAGCGAAAAAAGGGATAGAAATTTGTAAAAAAGAAAACATTGATATGCTGTTGGCTGTGGGTGGCGGTTCGGTCATTGATTGCGCAAAACTTATTGCTTCAGGCGCAAAATACGAAGGGGATGCATGGGATTTTGTTACCCGTAAAGCACAGCCTAAAGATGCCTTGCCATTTGGCACGGTTTTAACACTTGCAGCTACCGGTTCAGAAATGAACGCAGGATCGGTTATCACTAATGAAGAAACGCAAGAAAAATATGGATGGGGCAGCCCGTTTTCATTTCCAAAATTCTCGGTTCTGGATCCTACATATACGATGACGGTGCCAGAAGATCAGACTGCTTATGGAATTGTCGACATGATGTCTCACATGTTCGAGCAATATTTCCATAATGCCGAAAATACACCGGTTCAGGATCAGATGATTGAAGGGGTATTGCGGGCAGTTATCGAAACAGGTCCTAAATTGATGCAAGATCTGCAAAGCTATGAGCACAGAGAAACCATTCTTTTCGCAGGAACCATGGGTTTAAATAACTTCTTGCAGATGGGTTATAACGGAGACTGGGCGACTCATAACATTGAGCACGCAGTTTCGGCAGTTTACGATATTCCGCATGCTGGCGGGCTGTCTATCTTATTCCCTCACTGGATGCGCCATAATGTCAAAGTGAATCCAGCAAGATTTGCTCAATTGGCAGTCCGTGTATTCGGAGTTGACAGCGCAGGGAAGACAGATGAAGAGACGGCGCTTGAAGGCATCGATCGCTTGTCGGCTTTTTGGACTTCTCTGGGTGCACCATCTCGGCTTGAAGACTATAAAATCGACGATTCAAGTTTCGAGTCCATTATAGAAAAAACACTAGTTTACGGAGAGTTTGGCAATTTCAATAAACTTAATGATAAAGATGTCCGTGAAATCCTTCAGGCATCTGTATAAGAAAACTGCTTGAGCCAATTTGGCTCAAGCAGTTTTTAATTAGTAATGTCGATATCCACTTGCTCTACGTATTCGATATCGTATATATCCTGATATAAGTCCAGAGTATCCTTTTCCTGAAGGTAAGAAACTCTTACCTCGAGTTCATGGTAACCCGATCCGCTGCTTCTTTCATTATCGGGATGCGTGATTGACATTCCTTCAATAAGAAGTCCAGATTCTTTCAGTTCTTTGATAACTGGTTTAATATAGCTTCTTTCCAGAATGAATATTTTTAAATTTGCTTCAGTAAGCCGCAGACGAGATGGCCCAAGCTTATTAAGAAGAGGAGGTAATAATTCTATGGCCAACAACACAATGAGAACAGCAAAGGATGCTTCAATATAAAATCCTGCTGCTACAGCAATACCAATACCTCCCGCACCCCATATCATTGCTGCAGTAGTTAAACCGGAAATTGAATCGTTGCCTCTCTTAAGAATTACACCGGCTCCAAGAAAGCCGATTCCGGAAACAATTTGAGCTGCCAATCGCAAAGGGTCCATTGTGATATTAACGTTGTCGTATTCACTGCCTTGAGCAATATAGGCAGACTCAATCGATATGATAGTGAGTAAGCAGCTGAACGTCGAAATGACGACACTCGTTTTCAAGCCCACCGGTTTCCGTTTGAGCTCGCGTTCCAGTCCTATTACCAAACTGAGCGCCGCAGCAATAAGCAGCTTAAGAAATGTTTCGAAAGAAGAAATTTGTAAAGCGCTGAAAAATTCCAAAAATATAACCCCCAATCTATTTTCCTGTTGCTTCTATATGAAAGGAATGACAAACTAAACAGTAATGAAATATTCAGAAGTAGAAATCTAAACAATATTTTTGAGGTGCCAACATGGAAAAGCCAGCAATCCACCCTTACATACCAATTATCATCGGAGTTATTTCGGTGGCAATGTCAGCAATCTTTGTAAAAATGACTATAGCAGATTCGGGCGTGACCGCTTTTTATAGAATGCTGTTTTCCATACTGATCATGAGCCCGCTATTCTTTTTAAAATATACCCATGAATTGAAAAAACTAAGCAAACGAGATTGGGGCTTTACAGCAATTGCCGGAATCTTTTTGGCGTTTCATTTTATTTTGTGGTTTGAATCTTTGAACTATACCTCCGTTGCAAGCTCTACTGTTTTGGTTACTCTGCAGCCACTGTTTGCATTTGCCGGAACATATTTTTTCTTCAAGGAACGGTTGTCTTTGAAAACAATTGTATCCGCGCTCATAGCGATTGGCGGGAGCGTCCTCATTGCATACGGCGATTTCAAAATAAGTGGGGCAGCATTATTCGGAGATATCCTTGCTCTAATTGCCTGTGCATTGATAACCGCATATCTGTTATTCGGCCAGGATGTTCGCAAACGATTATCGCTTATGACCTATACTTTTGTAGTTTATGGTGTAAGTACGATAACGTTATTCTTCTATATAATAATCAAAGGAGAATCTTTTGGTCCGTATCCAGTTCAGGAATGGATGTGGTTTTTACTTCTTGCATTGATTCCGAACCTATTCGGCCACACACTTTTCAATTGGGCATTAAAATGGGTGAGTACCAATGTCATTTCAATTGCGATTCTCTTCGAACCGGTCGGTGCAGCAATTCTGGCGTATTTTATATTAGGAGAGTTGTTAAGCGCCAGCCAGATTATTGGGGGAACAATAGTATTGACGGGGATTCTTTTCTTTATAGTCGATTATCAAAAAATTAAAAGAGCCTTTTATAAAGTTTTCCCTTGATTTTTTCCCGCAGGCGGTTTATATTAATACATGTCCTTAAAACAACTCGTTAAAAATATTTTAAAATAGTATTGACTTCGAGTTGTAAATGAGATATATTAATAAAGTCGCCAATGAGCGCGGCGTTATAATTTGAACCTTGAAAACTGAACAGCAAAACGTCAACAAACAGCAACGGCCGCGCAAAACGGCCCGCGCAACTTACTGATCAGCATTCGTGCAGATCAAAGCGAATCGCTTGTCTTCGGACGGCGATGCGCCAGCAAGTATTTGAGCAATCAACTACTCTATAATGGAGAGTTTGATC
>NZ_JBHTKI010000017.1:0-84030 GCF_042675885.1 Metaplanococcus flavidus
AGGTCATTCGTGGTCACTCCTCTGTTTTTCTTTGGTCGGAAAATACATTTTGAGTGTACCACGAATGGCTTTTTCAGTTGTCTAGCTTAATTTTACAATCGGCGAATTTTAAAAAGAAGGACCTCAAGATTGAGGCCCTTCTCCATTATCAGTGACTTTGTTTCAGGGAATATTTTTTCAGCAGCGGCAATTTTCACACCCCGCAAAAATATCGCCATAAATTTTACTGGCGTTATTTCATGGCGAGTTTGCCTGCGCATCTGCCGCAGCGATACTTCGCTGTATTCATTCGTATCTTTCGGATGTAATCGGTTTGGCACGAAACGCATTGATAAATATAACGGTTTGCAGACTGACGGTTTTTCTTAGATTCGATAAGAGAACAAAACCGCGGAGAATTTGTTTCCTCCAAAAGGTTCCGGAAATCTGCATCGCGGTGTTTATAACCTTTGCCTTCCAGGTGCAAATGGTAATGGCAGAGTTCATGTTTGATGATGCCCTCCAATTCCTGATAGCCGAATTTTTTGTATGAGTCGGGATTGATCTCTATGTTGTGGGATCGCAGCATATAACGGCCACCGGTGGTCCGCAGTCTGGAATTGAAAAGGCCTTGGTGGGTAAACGGTTTTTTGAAAATCGTTTCAGAGATTTCCTTTATTAATCCTGTCAGTTCGTAATCAGTCATGCGACCGCTCCTGTTTCATTATTATAGAAAATGGCCGTTCCGGATTGCAGAACGGCCACAAAATTAACTCTGTTCTTTCGGCTGAAGCATCGTTAAAGCGATGCGTCCTTTGTCTTTTTCCACTTTTTCAACCCAGGCCGTCACGATATCACCGACAGCCACAACTTCAAGGGGATGTTTCACAAATCCTTTTTTCAGTTTTGAGATGTGGACCAGGCCGTCCTGTTTAACTCCGATATCGACAAATGCGCCGAAATCGACAACATTGCGGACTGTCCCCTGCAATTCCATACCTGGAAGCAGGTCTTCCATTTTCAAAATATCATTTTTTAGTAAAGGCTGGGGAAATTCATCACGGGGATCACGAAACGGTTTTTTCAACGCCTCCAGAATATCCTGTAATGTGATTTCTCCGATTTCCAGTTCTTCCGCGAGTTCTTTGATGTTAAGCCCATCGAGTTTCGAGGCAGTCTCAGGTTTGCCGACATCTTTCTTATCTGCACCAACCATGTCCAGCAATTTCTCTGCAACGGTATAGCTTTCCGGATGAATGCCAGTGGCGTCCAGCGGGTTTTTCCCTTCCGGAATTCGCAGGAAACCGATTGCCTGTTCATAGGTTTTTGCCCCTAAACGAGGTATTTTCTTCAACTGGACCCTTGAGGTGAAACGTCCGTTTTCATCCCGTACTTTGATGACATTTTCAGCCACCGTCTTGCTTAATCCCGCAACATACTGCAGTAACGATGAAGAAGCAGAGTTGACATTGACCCCTACCTGATTGACCGCCGTCTCCACGACAAAGGTCAGCTGGTCCGCCAGTTTTTTCTGCGAAACATCATGCTGGTATTGTCCTACCCCTACTGCTTTTGGATCGATTTTAACCAATTCCGACAGCGGATCCTGCAGGCGGCGGGCAATCGAAGCTGCACTTCGCTCTTCAACCTGCAGATCTGGAAATTCGGCTCTTGCGATGTCTGACGCTGAATACACACTGGCTCCCGCTTCATTGACAATGACGTAAGAAATGCCAGGAGAACTCTCCGCAATAAAATCCGCAACAAATTGTTCCGTTTCACGTGAGGCGGTCCCATTGCCGATCGCCATGATTTCAATCGGGTATTTGTCAGTGAAACGCTTCATTGTCTTTTTCGCACCTGTGTGATCATTTTTCGGAGCATGCGGATAAATAACGGCTACTTCCAGTAGTTTGCCTGTTTCGTCAATAACTGCGAGTTTGCAGCCGGTCCGATAAGCCGGATCCACGCCCAATACCATCTTATTTTTCATTGGTGGTTGCAGTAACAGGTTCCGAAGGTTTTCCGAAAAAATATGGATTGCTTGCGTTTCACCTTTTTCACTGAGTTCGTTTCTGATTTCCCGCTCCACAGATGGTTGAATTAAGCGCTTGTAGCTGTCTTCGATCGCATTCTCCAAATATGGATTTGAACCACCTGAAGCAGTAATCCACTTTCTTTTCATCAACGTTATGATCCGGTCGCCAGGCGGAATGATCGTCACTTTCAGAACATCTTCTTTTTCTCCGCGGTTAATGGCCAAAATTCGGTGTGGCACAATTTTTTGTATCGCTTCTTCATATTCGTAATACATTTCGAAAACTTGTTTGTCGTCGTCATGGCCTTTTCTCACAGAAGTGGCAATAACACCGTCTTTCCTTGTCATATATCGAATTTTTTCACGAATATCGGCATCGTCTGCAAAGGTCTCAGCCAGTATGTCCTGGGCACCTTGCAGCGCTTCTTCGGCATCGGCCACATTTTCGCTGATAAATTCCGATGCCTTTTTCATCACATCTCTGCTATTGCCTTCATACAGCCAGTCGGCTAATGGTTGCAAGCCTTTTTCTTTCGCAATAATGGCTTTCGTGCGGCGTTTCTGTTTGAAGGGCCGGTAAAGATCTTCGATCCGCTGAAGCACAGTGGCTCCCTGGATTTCCTTTTCCAGTTCAGGAGTCAGTTTTTCCTGCTCATTAATTGAGCGGATGATTTCTATTTTACGCTGTTCGAGATTCTGGATATAAGCATAACGGTCATCAATCGATTTGATTTGCACTTCATCAAGAGACCCCGTCGCTTCTTTGCGGTAGCGTGCGATAAACGGCACGGTATTGCCGTCTTCAATCAAGGCTATGACCTGTGCCACCTGATTTGGGCGTACACTGGTTTCTTTCGCAATCAGGTTCTGGATTTGTTGTAATTCCATCAAAACACTCTCCTTTATTTCCATTCCATTTTACCACAGAAAAAAGAAGCCAACTCATTTGAGAAGGCTTCCGGTTATGAATGTTGCATCATCACCCGTTTGGATGGTGCTTAGAATATCATAATACAATTGTTCAGGAACTCCCGATCTGCGCATAAGCGCTTTCGGATTGCGCAACTCTACACCATCGGAATGGATGAGGAAAAGATCATCTTCCATATAAGTGTAAAGCTGTGTATGCAATTTCTGCGGACGGCCGGATAGATAGCCCATTACCGGCAGCGGATAGATCATTTCATCATTCGCTTTGCGGTAAAGATAGAATCTGATGTTTCCGACACAGCTGTATTCCAGAGTTTTGTTCTTAAAGTCCACTTTGAAAATAGCTACTGCCGCGCCCCTCTTCTGAACCATCAAACCGTTGAAACGGTTCATCAGACTGTCTATTGATTCGTGATGATGTTCTCTCAGAATTTGCGGAATGACCTGCGACGATTCTCTCGCTACAGGTCCGCTTCCCAGACCATCGGCTACAGAGCAAATAAAGTAATCTTCCGTCAACACTGTGTGATAGCTGTCTCCAGATTCAAAATTACCTTTTTTTGCTTCATTGAAAATACAAGCGTCAATATATTTGTGACGGATTTTTTCCACTACGTAACTCCACCCGCCGCTAATATGGCTTCCTGCAATTTCTTGATCGCTTTGCGCTGAAGGCGGGAAACATGCATTTGGGAAATACCGAGTTTATCACCGGTCTCCTTCTGGCTCAGCTGCTCTATGTAGGTGTATTGGATAATCTGCTTTTCGCGTTCGGAAAGCACATCCATCGCATTTGCCACCAACATGCGCTGATCCGCTTTTTCATAACCGTCGTCTTCTTGTCCAACAACGTCAAATAAAGTTACGGTGCTTCCGTCTGAATCAGCTTCCAAAGAATGATCCATGGACAGGGCCTGATAGCTCTTGCCCATCTCCATTGCTTCCAGTACATCGTCCTCGTCAACATCAAGGTATTCAGCGATTTCCCAAACTTGCGGTGAGCGCTGAAGCTCGCTTGTCAAAACTTCTACTGTCGCTTTGATGCGCGGACCTAATTCCTTGATTCTCCGAGGCACATGGATTGCCCAGGTCTTATCACGCAGGAAACGTTTGATCTCGCCGATGATCGTCGGCACGGCAAACGCCTCAAAACTGCGTCCGAATGAAGGATCGTACCGTCTGATGGCACCCAATAACCCAAGCATTCCCACCTGGGCTATGTCTTCGTGGTAAGATTTGCCGTTCGAATATTTCCGGGCAATGGACTCCACAAGACGTTTGTAATTATTCACCAAATTCGTTTGGGCTTCTTCATCCTCATATTTCTGGTAAGCCTCAATCCATTCCAATACCTGCTCTTTGGTAGGCTGATTAGGATGAGATCGTTTCGACATCCTCTTCCACCTGCTCTCCTCCAACATACTTAGTCATGAAAACTGTAACGCCTTCCTGATGATGGACTTTTACTTCATCCATTAATGTTTCGATCAAATACAGGCCGAGTCCTCCTTCGCGAAGAAAATCTCCTTCAACCTGATCATGGTAAGGACCAACTTTTGCTTTTGTTTCTTCAAAATTAAAGCTTTGGCCATGGTCTGCCACCATAATTTCAATTTTATCACCATAAAGAGCGCAGCCGATCACGACTTCGCCATCTTCATCATCGCTGTATGCATGCTGGACAGCATTAGTTACAGCTTCACTTGAAGCTATTTTTAAATCTTCGATGTCATCATAAGTAAAACCGATTCGACTTGCCAATCCGGATATCGTCAAACGTGCAACACCGACATATTGGGATTTGGCTGGGACACGCATTTCAACATAATCAAAAGGGCGCATTTTAGTTACCACCTTTTTCAGCTGATTCGATATCCATGATATCACCTAAACCGGTAATATCGAACAGCCGTTTTAAACGAGCAGACAGACCGCTTAGTTTTAAATGTCCGCCTTGGGAATTAACTGATTTATAAAAAGCCACAAACACTCCAAGTCCGGTACTGTCCATATAATTTACATCGGAAAGATCCAATTCAGCGTTCAACGATTCCACATTTTGATAAGGTTCCAATTTGTCACGCAGAATTGGTGCAGTATGTGCATCAATTTCCCCGTGTATTTGTCCTTTCAGGACTCCATTTGACTCTTGCAGATCAACTTGAATATTCATCTATTTGACACCCCGTTTTTCTATAATTAACGTAAATTAAAAAAGCAACTGTATATTTGTTTACCACATTGCCATGGTCCTCAAACATACAATCAGACTTTTTTGTAAATCACTAAGGTAAAATCATCGCTTAATTCAGCATTTTGCAGCCGAACCAATTCATCGTAGACATACTGCACCATGACTTGAGCGGGTTCGTCTATTTTTCGCAGGATCAATTCATTGATCACCTGTCGATCAATAAAGCCCTCAGCTGTCCGGCCTTCAGTTACACCATCCGTCATCATGATAACCATATCATTCTTTTTCAATTCAACTTCTTTTTCTTCGTAAGTGGCCATTGGAGAAACTCCCAGAAGCAGCCCCTTCACAGTAAGTTCTTCAAACTCTCCGGTCTCCGCACGATAAAGCATTGCCGGTTCATGTCCTGCCGATCCATAGGTTAGAATACTGGTCTCGGCTTCATATCTGCCGTAAAACATCGAAACGAACATGGAATCGTCGACACTTTTTTCCACAATCCGATTGATAGTGCTCAAAACTTCCCGTGGGAAGGCCATCGAATCGTTCATACTATCCATCCCGAACTTAACCATGGACATGCATAAAGCCGCCGGCAAGCCTTTGCCGATTACATCAGCTACAGCTATTCCAGCGTGCCCATTTTCATCACTGATGAAATATATATAGTCTCCATTCATTTTGCGCAAAGGCACTGAAAGCAGACCGATATCCAAACCGTCAAGTGATGGCATTGTCGTTTTTAATAATGTCGCCTGCACATTCGCTGCCAAATCCATTTCCATGCGAAGCTCTTCCTGCCGCTGGAGCAAACTTTGGCGCTCCTGCAAAGCCAGCCCATAATTAATCATCATTTCAATGAGGAAGTCAAAAGAATGCCAGACAGTATCCGGCATTTCTTCGTATAATTCCTGCATTGCGGCTTTGTGCATACTGATGACGTCTTCCGGGGAGGTGTTTTCAGAAATAAGCTGCCGGCTGAAATTTTGGCCGACATACAGATTCTGTTCAGATTGGCGCTGCATATACTGGTTCAATATTTCTTTGTATTGACTGCCGATTTTTTGAACCATAAAGAATCCCCCCTATCGAAGCCACTTGGTAGCTCTTATGTCTGTCCCTTCACCTAGGGTCGTTTCTATTTTAAAATCATCCATCAACCTTTTGACGCCTGGCAAACCTGCTCCAAGTCCACCAGAAGTGGAGAAGCCGTCTTCCATCACCTTGCGGATATCCGGAATTCCAGGACCAGAGTCTGCGGCAATAATTAATATGCCGTTGATGCCGTTCTCTGTAAGACGCTGAATTTCAATCTTTCCCTGTCCAGCATATAAATAGATATTGCGGGCAAGCTCGCTGATTGCCGTCGTGATACGAGCCTGGTCTACTGTGCCGAAACCCAACTCTTTTGCAACATTGCGACCGAGTTGTCTGGCGGCTACAATATCCCATTCTGTCTGAATTTCTACTGAGGATTGGTTGCTCATATTTAAGCCTCCAATTCCAATTGAAGTTTATCCAAACCGTTTTCCAAATCCAATGCTGTCATAACATCTTCAAGTCGAATGCCTAATTCGATCAAAGTGATGGCAACTGCCGGCTGGATACCCGTTATTACAACACGCGCCCCCATTAGACTTGACATACTGATGACGTCTCCCAAAACTTTAGCGATGAAAGAATCGATAAAGTCGATTGAAGTCAAATCGATCACTACTCCACGGGCACTTGTTTCATGCAATTTTGTCAATAAATCTTCCTGGAACTGTATCGCAGTCTGGTCATCCAATTCCCATTGAATGGAGACAATCAATGTATCTCTTAACTTTAAAATCGGTATACGGACATTCATTCTTCATCAACCTCCACAATTTTTCGATTTGTCCAAGCCAATGCTTGTTCAACGCCGCGCTGCAAGGTGCTCGTTGTGGTGAACTCATTCAAGTTAATGCCCAAAGTGACGATTGTTTGGGCAATTTCCGGGCGGATGCCGACAAGCATACATTTCGCTCCCACTAAACGGACAGCATCTGCAGCCTGGATAATGTGATGAGCAACCATCGTATCGACAACCGGAACACCGGTGATATCCAGCAGAATTACTTCTGCACGATGTTTCACTACACCTTCGAGAAGGTTCTCCATAATAAGGCGGGCACGCTCGGTATCAATTGTTCCAACAAGCGGCATAACCGAAACTTTGTCAAACACTGGAATCAACGAAGCGGAAAGTTCCTGTAAAGCAATTTTTTGAAGGCTTACAGTGCGTTCCCAAGTCTTTGAATATGTATCGATAGTGCTATCGCGGATGGGCGTAATCCATTTGTTGAACTCTTCCGTAAAGCCACGAAGGTTCTCATTGGTGATAACCCCGTCTCTCTCCATACCATTAAAGACAATTTCCCCAAAGTGATTGATGGCTTTTGTGACAAATGTGATTGACCAACCATAACGTACCACCTTTTCGGCAAAATCATTCAAACGGCTTTCATATGCCTGATGGCTTTCCAATAAGTTCGACGTCATCAGTTCAGCGAATTCCCTGCTTGTCTGATCCATCAACTCCACAGGCATTACCTCGAAAGAACGTTCACCTTTTTCGTTGCGCATCATTTCCTGCCAGTTCGAAATGATTTCTGTCATATTTTCTTGAATATATCTTGCCATCTGCTTGTTCATTTTTTGAAGGATCCTCCTTGGGCTCTTGCAACTCTTCTTTATATTCCCCGCTGCAGCTTCTACTGACTTTTAGACTCTCTATCTTTTATTGTATCGGAAATATGCGTTTTGCACATCCTTTTTATACCCCCTGCCTTTTTATGGCAATAAAAGTGCAAAAAACACCCGAAGAAAGGCATCTTCGGATGTTTTCCAGGTGTATGTATACTTTAGAACTTTACGAGTCCGACACTTATTTCAAGGGCCTCATCTACTTTTTCCATTAGAGATTCATCCAAGTGGGTGATTTTATCCGTCAGCCGGGACTTGTCAATCGTGCGCAATTGTTCCAGCAAGATAACCGAATCCCTTTCAAAACCGTATTTCTTGGCATCGATTTCGACATGGGTCGGGAGTTTGGCTTTCTGGATCTGAGCCGTAATTGCCGCAATGATGACAGTTGGGCTGAACCGGTTTCCTATATCATTTTGAATTACCAGCACCGGCCGGGTACCACCTTGCTCTGACCCGACCACCGGTGATAATTCTGCAAAAAAAACGTCACCGCGTTTTACAATCAAGTTGTCACCCTCCGCTTACGAGTCGCACGGTCATATGCTCCGCTTCATACTCTGCATGAGAACATTCACAAGAAATCGACAGATTAATCTGTGACATCTCCACGTAGCCCTTGATCATTGCTTCCCGAATATGATTTGAGTCATACATGTTTTTCATGACACGCTGAGTGGAAACGTAAATATATTCCCCATCTTCCTGAACCCGTTCATCTGAATGTGTAGTAAGTTCTGAAATCAATTGTTTAGGCAGCTTAACAACTACCTCTTTTGTCCTGGATCTCTCGTACACAGCTGACACCTCCGGAATACCATTGTTCTCTCTGTTCTTTCTATACTATGTTTACAATCTTAACATCCCCGGGATGCTATGGAAAGATAATTCTTGAAGTTCTTCATATTCCGATATATTGTCTCGGCACACGCTTTGTCAGAATACAGGGTATTTCATAAGGTATTGTATCCAATTTCTCTGCCCATTCTTCAATAAGAATAACTGCATCTTTTTGAGATCCGAGCAATTGCACATTTTCTCCTGTCGGAAATTTTTCAGGCAACCGGATCATGCACTGGTCCATGCAGATGCGTCCGACAATCGGCATGCGCCTGCCCCTTACCAGTACTTCCTGTCCCTGAAGACCGCGGATCAATCCATCTGCGTAGCCGATCGGCAAAGTGCCGATCCACTCATCCTCAGAACATGTGTAAGTTGCTCCGTAGCTGAGTGTTTCGCCTTTCTTCACTTTCTTGACGTGGATGATTTCCGTTTCCAGGCTCATCGCCTGTTTTAAGTCGAATGGCATTTCCCGCTTTACATAAGCGGAAGGTGCGATGCCGTAAATCGAGATGCCGGTGCGCACTGCGTCAAATGCCAATTCCGGGTGAAGGATGGCTGCAGCACTGTTGGACACATGGAACATCAGCGGACCGCCTTGCCATTTTTTCTTGATGGCGTTGACCGTTTCGACCTGTTTAAGAAAAAGAGGATTGTCCGCTTCATCAGCGGTTGCAAAATGAGTGTACATCCCTTCCACGCGAAAAACCTGTTGCACGACAAAATCAAATGCTGCGTCCGCTTCTTCCGGCTGGAGTCCGATCCGCCGCATGCCCGTATCGAATTTAAGATGGACTTTAAGCGGGACTGTTTCCTTTTTTAACTCTTCGGCAGCTGACTCCAGCCACTCCATCGAGTAGGCGGTCAAGTTGATATCGTGTTTGATGGCCTCTTTGATAAATCGCACTGGAGCGGCCCCCATTACCAAAAGCTCCGCTTCAATGTCGTTTTTGCGTAAATGGAGGGCTTCGTCCGGTGTCGCCACCGCCAGTATCGAGGCTCCGCTCTTCAGCGCCTGCCGCGAAATTTCCAGTACGCCGTGGCCATAGGCGTCCGCTTTAACCACCGCCATCATCCTCGCGCCATCTATCCGTTCAATTAATTTTTTTATATTGTAATCGATTGCCGAAAGATCAACAATCGCTTTTGTTGGTCTGTAATTTGTCTCCATCGTGTCCCTCCGCCTGCATCTTTGTTTGTAGTAAGATCTGCGCTGCAGCGTATTCCTTTGTATGTGTAATGGAAATCAGTCCGTCTTCTTCTCCCCTGAAGAAGACGGACGGTTTACCGTTCGGATCTTTTCTGATTTCTATGTCATGAAACGCACACATTTCACCGATTCCAGTTCCTTTCGCTTTACCGAAAGCTTCTTTTGCAGCAAAACGCCCTGCAAGGAATTCTGTCCTTCTGTTGGATGATAATCGTTCATATTCCCTCAATTCATAGTCCGTCAATACTCGTTCACGGAGTTTCGCTGACTTGCCGTCAAGCCGTCTGATCCGATCTATTTCGACGATGTCCAGTCCGATTCCAGTAATCATAGATGTTTCTCCTTTCAATCCCAAACAGTAAAAAGGTATAATAACCAATATGAAACAGAGGTGACGAAATGTTTATTCGAAGAGAAAGTTTTTCCGAGTATTTACGCTTATATCCCGTCGTATCCACATTGATCGCAATTAATGTTTTGATACATATTTTATCATGGATTCCATTGCTCGGCGTGTATATCTTCAATTACGGTGTCGGGGCTAATTTCCTGATTGCCGAAGGTGAATGGTGGCGTTTCATCACGCCGATGTTCCTGCACGGTGGACTGATGCATCTGCTGTTCAATATGTTTTCGCTGTTCCTGTTCGGGCCTGAGCTTGAACGGCTGGTCGGCAAAGTCCGTTTTATCACCGTCTATGCGATGGCTGGTTTATTCGCGAACATCGCCACTTACTTCCTGCAGCCGCCTGATTATCTGCATCTGGGTGCCAGCGGAGCGATTTTCGGGGTCTTCGGTGCATACGGCGCATTATTGTATTACGGAGGGCGCGCCTTGCCGGAATTAAAACAGATCCTGCTGCCGATCCTTGTTATCAGCGTCATTCTTACTTTCCTGACACCGAACATAAATGTGACTGCCCATATCGCGGGGTTGATCACCGGTTTCTTAATCGGGCTCGGCTTCTTCCATCCGAAACGCATTGTTAGTTGGAAAGCAAAAGGAAAAAGATAAGGTCAGCCGGAATTACTCCGGCTGACCTTCAGCTTGTTGAGAAAAGAACATTAAAATCGATATTCCGCAAAACAGCTTCGCTTGCCTGGGGGCTCGCGCTGAGCTAACTCGGGACTTCGTCCGAGTGGATCTCAGCACTTCGCTTGGTCCCCTGGGCGTCTGCGCTGTTTTGCTCCATATCTCAGATTACTTTCTATAAAGGAATACACTTTATGTGTATTGCAAGCTAGAAAGTGGATACTTCCATTCTGCACACAACAGAATGAAGCGTCAGGCGGCGAAGAGCAAAGATGTGCTCCTGCATCGCTACGCTGCTTCGTCGCAAAGACTTGCCCTCACAGGCTTCGGCCAATGTCTTTCCTGCGGGAACCAGAGCGAGCCTGAGACCCCGCAGTGAGCGAAGCGATCGAGGAGGCTTAGGCAGCTCCCCGCGGAAAGCGTCCGCCTAGAGCGCAATGATTGGAGAAGTTGTCGGTTTCTCGACACCTTGAAGGTCAGCCGGAATTACTCCGGCTGACCTTTTTGTTTGGATTGAATCGGTACTGGGTGATACCAGTCGAGAATGCGGCTGGCATCTTCTTTCTCCATATAATTGATGCGGGCGACATAACCGAGCATCCCAGATTTGATGGTTGCCTGGATTGACGCCAGATCTCGCCGCCGCTGGAAATAAGTCTGCAGCACGTTGACTGCCTGCACCCTTTTTTTCCAGACAAAGAAAGTATGTTTGCTGATTCCGCGGAATTCCATCGTCAGCTGCTTCCCGGTCAGCGCGTAGCCTGTCGTACGATGCTGCCAGATTCCCATACCGATAACAGGCGGGACAATCAGCAGCGACAACAGGCCGTACGGGAAGAAGAAATAACTCACGACTCCGATCAACGGCAGCATCCAAAGAAAGTCCAATCGATAATAAAAATGGACGCTTCTCTTCGGGGCTTTCACCAATGTCGGCTGAAATTCCATTTCCGGAAACAATTCCTCCAGCACAGAAAGCATGCGACCGGTTTTCACCAACGGGAACAAGCGGATTTTTTCATCTTTGCCTCCCATGGAACCCCCTGCACTTTCAACAGTTACCGTGGCATAGCCGAATAATTCCCGCAGCGGATTCCTCGAAACTTTTATTCCCTGGATGCGCTTGAATGGCACCGATATTTTCTTCTTCTCAAGAAGACCACGCGTGATGAAGATATGATCTTCATCCACCTGGATGGTGAACTGGTAATTTGCCAGCAGCGTCAGGATTACCGAAATTATCCATGCAATCAGCAAACCTGCAAATACAGCCAAAGCCACAATCAGATAACCGAACCGCAGGAACAACATGACTTCTTCATAGATTGATTCGTAAGGAATCAATTCACTGAATTGCGATAAGAAGACCGCCACTGCCGAAATAACGACCCCTATTCCGCCGGATGTTGTTGCCAGTATCAATAATTCCTTCATCGACATGCGGTAAAGGGTTTTCAGTTCTTTCTTCTGCGGAACTTCAACCTCTTCCGAAATTTCTGTTTGTGCTTCATGCGGCCCCATGACGACCGGAGTTGACCGATGGTGTTTGGCATGTTCCATTTCTGTCTCGATGCGGTCTGCATCTTCGCGGCGGATTGCCGTCAATTCGGCTTCCGCTTCTCCGGCTTTGCCGGAACCCGCGGTTTCCACACGAACCTTTACCAAATTAAACGGACGGTGAAAAATACCTTCTGTATAGTTAAGGCTTTGAATCCGCTCAAAAGGGATGTATCGTTTCTTCTTTACAAAAAGGCCATATTCAATCCGCAATTCCCCATCTTCAAACCAATAAACGAACCTCTTCCATTTGATGATTCCGATAATCAGCGAGAAAAACACTACCACCAGACCGATCAACAGAGGCAGTAAGCTGACCCAGCCGCCTGTGAACATCGCAGTGAGACCGCCATCCCTGAAAATATTGACTCCAAAAATCACGATAAATGGGATGATCAGCTCTTTCAGGCTTTTCATGAAATTAATAAATGCTGAAACGGGATGCAATTTATAACGGATATCAGACATCATCTTCCGCCACCCTTGCCAATGCGGAAATCATGCCCCGAAGCTCGTCAGCTTCCGACGTGACCAAAGCCGGTATGGTATGTGTGGTAGCAGCAGTGGAAATGGAAATTTCAGCCAAATCATATCGACGCAGAATCGGCCCTTGCTCCGTATCGACATGCTGAACCCGAACCATCGGCACCAAAGTGCGCGTTACGATGAAAAGGCCATGCTGCAGCTCGATTTCCTGTTCACGCACTTCGTAGCGCCAGCGCTGCCAGCGAATTTTCGGAAACAGGTAAATCAGCAGAAAGGCAAACAACAGGAGTGCACCCCCGTATATGGCATAAAGCCAGGCAGGCCATTCAAAGAAAAATGTCAGCGCTGCTGCTCCACCTGCCAGCAGGGCCAGGACAAAGGTTTCGATCATTCCGTACATCCTCCATACAGTTAACCCTTTTCTTGAAATTCTGTTTTTTGGCTGGTCATTCATGTCCCTCTCCCCATTTCATTCTTCTTATTCTCAGTCTTTCACATTCTTCTATACGATTCAATAGGAAGAATGTTTCGCTGATTACATTTTAATGAAGAGATTCAGAGCCACCGTACTGCAGAAATATTATTTCTATAAAAAAATAGCCCGTCAGCAGTTGCCTGCTGACGGGCTATTCAATCATTCAGTATTAAGATTCGTGACGGCGAGTGCGTCCTGGACGCCCTCCACCAGCTGCACCGCTGCCGCCTTCGCGACGACGGCTTGCGCCTGAACTTGCGCCACGGCTAGCTGGTCGGCCTGAGCCTGAACCTGAGCCTGAAGAACGGTTGCCTTTATAGCCTCCGCCGCTTCCGCTGCGTGATCCACCCGATTTCCCTTTGTAGCCTCCGCCACCGCGTGATGGCAATGGACGCTCTTCGGAAATTGAAACCGGAACATCTTCCGGCTCTTTTGTCATTGTTTTCAGAGCTGCTGCAATCAAATCGACTGCATCATGCTGTTCAAGCATTTGCGTCGCGAATTCGCGATAGTCTCCAAGATTGTTTTTCTCTGTCATTTCAAGCAATTGTTCCATTGCGACACGCTTTTGGCCAAGTACGGCTTCATCAGCAGTCGGCGGAACCAATGCTTCCATTTTTTTCTTCGTAGTACGTTCAACAATTGCCAAGTAACTCATTTCACGTGGCGTTACAAACGTGACTGCCACTCCTTTTTTACCTGCACGTCCAGTACGGCCGATACGGTGAACATAGCTTTCCGGATCTTGAGGAATATCAAAGTTGTATACGTGTGATACGCCTGAAATATCAAGTCCGCGAGCTGCTACGTCAGTTGCAACCAAAATATCGACTTTGCCTGCTTTGAACTGTTTCAACACAGACATACGTTTTGCCTGGCTCAAATCACCGTGAATTCCTTCAGCTACATAGCCGCGGATATTCAAAGCTTTTGCCAATTCATCAACCCGACGTTTTGTGCGTCCAAAAATGATTGCCAATTCAGGTTGTTGAACATTCAAAAGACGTGAAAGAACATCGAATTTTTCGCGTTCCACAGATTTAACATAGAATTGCTCGATGTTTTCAACTGTCATTTCTTTTGATTTGATTTTAACGATTTCTGGAGTCTTCATGAATTTCTCTGCAATTCTGCGGATAGCATCCGGCATAGTCGCTGAGAACAACAATGTCTGACGAGTATCAGGAACACTTGCCATGATTGTTTGAATGTCTTCGATGAAGCCCATGTTCAACATTTCGTCCGCTTCGTCAAGGATCAATGTGTTAACGTTGTCCAATTTAAGCGTGCGGCGGTTGATATGGTCCAAAAGACGCCCTGGTGTACCAACGATAATTTGTGGACGGTTTTTCAGCGCACGGATTTGGCGGCTGATTTCCTGGCCTCCGTAAACTGATAGAATGCGCACGTTTTTATCCTGGCCCAGTCTGTAAAGCTCTTCAGAAACCTGGATTGCCAATTCGCGTGTTGGCGCGATGATCAATCCTTGTACATTGCCGTCTTTAGTGTCGATCTTTTCGATCAACGGAATACCGAATGCAGTTGTTTTACCAGTTCCCGTTTGGGCTTGTCCGATAATGTCCTTGCCTTCCATTCCTAAGCGGATTGTACCTTCCTGAATAGGTGTTGCTTCTTCAAACCCCATGCGTTTTACGGACTTTAAAGTTGTTTCGCTAATATTTAACTCTGAAAATTTTACCAAATTTTTTCAATCTCCTTTTGTCTTCATCTTATTTACAAATGGTGTACATTTTAGATGAAATAGCGACAAAGTCGAGCCTTTATGAGGAAGTTTCACGTCGAAAATCATACTCTGTAGTTTTAAGTTCAGAGGGATGTGTGAACAGAAAAAGCTCGGGCGTTGCCGAGCGGTCTGATCGGCGGGTTTTGATGCCCTATAAGTAGAACAAACCGTTTTGCTCAAAAAAATACTCTTCACAGGGAAGAGTGCTTCAAAAATGTATCCATTGCTCCAAATAGAATAACATGCTTCAAGACCACTTGCAATCAATACGCAAAGGTTCCATTAATCAGTTTATTCGCCGTCACCTTTCATAAAACCCAAAACATGCCCGAACCATTCATCGCAATCATCACTGTAGCAGATCAGATGCTTGCCGTTCTCGGAATGATAAATTTCTTTCTCCAAAGATCCGAGGTGATTGTATATATGTTCAGCCGCTGTCACAGGCACAATGCCATCTTTTGCGCCCTGAACGATGCACACCGGAAGCGTCAGCTTATCGTAATATGGTTCAACCGTTTTCACGACGCGCAAAAATTCAATTGCCGAGCTGACCGGTGTATTCAATAATTTATATTCATAAAGATGAAACAACGGATTTTGAGCGAGCCGCCCCTTGACAGCATCGGTCGCAGCGACACGAATTTCGTCCAATATCTGGCCTGCACTAATGTATTTGACGGCGGCGCTCAACAGCACCAATTTCTCAATTTTATAACGCAATGCCAAATACATGGCAATGAGGCCACCCATTGAAAAGCCTACGATGATTACGCGGTCCACTTGTTTTTTCAACTCTTTTAATGCGAGTTCAGCGGCCATCATCCACGATTCAGCAGATTTATTCTTGAGGTTCAGACTTCCGCCGTGGCCGGGAAGCGTCGGAATCTTCACAAGCCAGTCGGTTTTTTCTTCTATATACTCGGCGAACGGCTGCACTTCGAAAGGTCCTCCAGTAAATCCATGAATCATTAAAACTCCTGTTTTCAACGGGCTACCTTCTTTCAATCAGTTGTCGGTAAAAGGTTCAATGATGTTCTCAAGAGCCATTCCGCGCGATCCCTTCACGAGAATGACAGATCTTGCTGAAATCGAGCCCTTCAGTAAATCGATAATCGGTTGATAATCGTCCTTGCTCCAGATCAACTTTCCTTCATACGTTCCTTGAAGTTTGGTATAAAGCCACTCCATTTTCGGACCATACAGACAAATACCGTTAATCTCAGAATTGATGGATTTGGCAATCGCCTCATGATATTCGCGTTCATGCTCCCCAAGTTCGAGCATATCGCCCAGAACAATCCATTTATCCTCTTTCATCGTCGTTTCACGAATGAAGTTCAAAGCCGCCTTCATCGAAGAAGGTGCCGCATTATAGGCGTCGTTGATAAATGTTGAACCGCCTTTTGCATGAATCATTTGCATGCGCATATCCGTCAGAGCAGCGTCCTGGAGTGATTTCCGGATATCTTCCTCGGTTAATCCCGCTTCCAGCGCAATCAGGATTGCCGACAACGTATTTTTCACTTGATGGTCACCCAGGACCGGAATAGTAAATGTGGCATCTATAATTCCACTGACCATGAAGGTGCTTCCGTTTTCTGTAGCGCGAATATCCGTTACGGTCAATTCATTATTATCATCGAAACCGAACGATACCGCCTGCGGAAAATCTTCGACAAAAGGTTTCAGCAACGGTTCGTCGCCATCGTAGAATAATTTTCCATGCGTTTCAAGCCCTGCAGTAATTTCAAATTTCGCCTTGGCAATCCCTTCACGGGAACCGAGATCCTGCATATGTGCTTCACCGATATTCGTGATGACTGCGTAATCCGGGCGCGCCAGTTCCGATAGAAACTGGATCTGTCCGAAACCGCTCATACCCATTTCCAGCACTGCAAATTTCGTATCTTCTTCCAATGAAAGGATGGTCAGTGGCAAGCCCAGTTCATTATTAAAATTGCCCTGGGTTTTTTGCACCTTGAAATAAGGTTTCAATACGCTGGCAACCAGATCTTTCGTCGAAGTCTTGCCATTGGAGCCGGTAATGCCAATGACTGTCGTAGACAATTCATCGCGATAAGCACGTGCCATTTCCTGCAGTGCTTTTTGGCAGTCGTCCACAATCAGAATCGGCAGATCATCCGGAGGCGATGGCTCATCCCGCTGCCAAAGAGCTGCAGAAGCTCCGGCTTCGATCGCATGGCGGACATAGAGATGCCCGTTAACCTTCTCGCCGCGGAATGGCACAAAAAGATCTCCTTTTTGCAGCGTCCGGGTATTGATGGATACCCCCGTAATCTCAATGTCCTTTAGATTCGTTTTTACACCCAGCCATTTGGCTACTTGTTCAATCTTTTTTTTCATCGGTATCTCCACTCAATCCATTTTTACTTGCAATAATTGTTTTTCCTCATAGCGTTCAATGGCAAGATCGATCAGTTTTCCAATCAGATCCGGATAAGCCACCCCTGTATTTTCCCATAATAGAGGGAACATGCTGAACGGCGTAAAGCCAGGAAGTGTATTGACTTCGTTAATTAAAATATCGTTCTCCGCTGTTACAAAAAAGTCAGCGCGCACCAAACCTGAACAATCCAGGATTTTGAACGCTTTTTTCGCCGACTCCACAAGTTCTTCGTATACTTCATCAGCAAGTTCGGCTGGAATGATCATAGCCGTGTTGCCGTCTTTATATTTCGCCTGATAATCGTAGAATGCTTTTAACGGCTTGATCTCACCTGCAACCGAACATTCCGGTGCATCGTTTCCGAGCACCCCTATTTCAATTTCACGGGCGTCGACGCCCTGTTCGACTACGATTTTCCGGTCGAACTTCAGCGCTTCATCAACCGCCGCAATAAGTTCATCTTCGTTTTCAGCCCTGCTGATGCCCACACTCGAGCCCAGGTTTGCCGGCTTAACGAAGACCGGCCAGTTCAATTCGGTAACGGTTTTCCGCACCAAGTCCGCCTGTCCATTTTTCCAATCTCTTCTTATAAAATACACATAAGGCGTCTGTTTCAAACCGGCTATTTCAAATAACTGTTTCATCACAACTTTGTCCATACCGGCTGATGACGCTAAAACACCATTTCCAACATACGGAAGGTTCATGACTTCCAGCAACCCCTGTACGGTTCCATCTTCTCCGTTCGGTCCGTGAAGTAATGGAATAATAACATCGAGACCTTTTTCCTGCTCGACGGGAAGGAAGCCTGAAATGTCATTTGGTGCAGAGGTGTCCTGTTCCAGCTGCAATTGTTCGATGCTGCCGGCCGGCCCCTCAAGAGATGCGCCTTTCCGCCATTCCCCTTCCTGGGTGATATAAACCGGATAAACTTCGTATCTATCAAAATTCAAGGCTTTTGTAACTGCCTGTGCTGTTGAAAGGGAAACTTCATGCTCTGCGGATTTTCCACCATATAATAAACCAATCTTTTTTTTCATCCCAATATACCCCATTTCGTTTTCCAATATGCTTTAGTTTATCACGAACCCGATTAGACGAAAATCATTTCCTGCAAGGGCCGGAAAATACAGTCGAACCCCAAAAGAAAAGGCCGCCGGCTTCCGGCAGCCTTTCATCATATAAATGCGTGTTTCTTAACTCCATTGCTTGAGTTTGCGGTCATAGACGAATTTCTGCATAATTTCCTGATTTGTATAGTTATCGATATCCGACCAAAAATCATCCATGAACGAGATTTCTTCCACCTGACGGATATGCAATTCAACCGTATTCTTTGTTTTTTCCGGATCGGCGAGCGAAATCAGGATGCCTTCGCGGTATAAATTTTTCAGTGATTTCAGGATTTCATCCGGCAGTTCAGGAATCATATCCTTCACTTTCCGCCGCCAAAAATTCTGGCCGTGGTCTTCCCGCCTGATCGACTGGATAAAATAATTGCCCACCAGCTCGTTCATCCGCTCCAGGTTGCGGAAATATATTTTGGTTGTCTGTTCATCCTCAGTGGATAAATAGACAAATTCGTTCAGTAAAGTTGAATAAAAAGGCGAACGCACAGCCTCTTTCTTATGGCCTATATACAATAGTTCCGCCTGTTCCTGAGGTGTCAGGGAATTCAATTGTTTTTCGCTGCGGAAATCGATCCAGCAGAATTCGCCTTCTTTTGCGGTCCTGGATTTGCGCAGCGCCGGGAATTCCTCCTGCGAAGCAAACTCCATTTGCGTGTGCATATTATATGAAGCATCGTCATAGGAATGCTTCAACAGCAGCAGATTCTTTGGCATCTTCATGGCGTCCATGAACTGGGCGAAGGTCAGACCGCTGAACAAAGCAAATTGATCAGCATCATTCAAATAGATATATAAATGCTGAACATAATGTTCCATGTTATTCACTTTCTTCACCATTGCCTTCACTCCATTCTTCACTTCATTATACGTGCTGACCTGGTAAATATGAAACTTCCGGGCTTAATAGGCGTCATTACTTTTGTAATGCGCACAAATTACAAGAATAAGTTATAATGTATTCCGACTCTCAATAATATAAAGTACAGGTGAACCTATATGCAGACAAATAAAAGCTTTGCCGACCGGATTGACTGGTCGCTCGCTTTCATATTATTCCTCTTTTTCATCGTCAGCCTGGTTGCGATTTCTTCTGCGCAGACCTCAGGACAATATCTTACAAACTTTGTGCCAAAACAAGGACTGTTCTACATACTCTCCATCGGCATGATCGGTGTACTGATGTATTTCGATCCGGAGCAATACAAGAAAATGGCCTATTACCTTTACGGACTAGGGATTCTGTCACTATTTATTTTGATGATTGCTCCGGCAGGACCCGAACAAATCGGCGAACCCATCAATGGTGCCAAAGCCTGGTTCCGCACGCCCGTGCTCAATATGCAACCCGCTGAATTTATGAAAACCTTCTATATATTAGCACTGGCAAAAATGATTTCATCACATCACGAAAAATTCACGCTAAAAACTATTAAAACCGATTTGATATTATTGGGGAAAATCGGAGTTTTACTGCTGATTCCCTTAGCGTTTATTCTTGATCAGCCGGATATGGGGACAGCTCTTGTTTTTATCGCCATTACCCTGGCGATCATCGTGGTAGCCGGAATTTCATGGAAAATAATTTTACCGAGCTTCGGCGGCGTGGCTGTTATTGGCGTGACCCTCTTGTGGATGGCAATTAATATGCAGGAATTCTTAACTAATACATTCGGCATCCAGCGCTATGCATTCGCACGAATCTATACATGGTTTGACCCGTATTCATACGCAGACGGAGATGCATATAACCTGATTGCCGCCATGAATGCCATCGGCTCCGGCCAGGTATTCGGCAAAGGTTATCAGGGGCGCGAAGTGTATGTTCCTGAAAATCACACCGATTTCATCTTTACTGTCATTTCAGAGGATTTCGGATTTATCGGGGCCAGTACCGTAATTATCCTGTTTTTCATGCTGATCTATCATTTGACGAAAATTACGCTGCAATTAAAAGATACATTCAGCACTTATGTTTGTGCAGGTATTATCGCCATGATCACTTTCCACGTTTTCCAGAATATCGGCATGACGATCCAGCTGTTGCCGATTACCGGCATCCCGCTGCCGTTCATCAGTTACGGCGGCAGTTCGCTGATCGGGAATATGATGGCAATCGGCATCGTCTTCAGCATGAAATTCCATCATAAAACGTATATGTTCGGCAGCGATAAAGACGACCAATAAAAACTCCGACGCGAGACGCGTCGGAGTTTTTATATTAGGATTGGGTTTGCGGGGGTTGGGGCAATGCCAACGCTTTCAATAATTCAGTGCGTGATTTAGTGATTTTCGCTTGGATTCCCAGTTTCGATAAGTTTGAAACGATATTGCGAACTTCTGCTTGTTTCGCCATCCATATCACCTCTCTGTATTCCATCTATTTATATTAACGTATGTAAATCCATAATAGATTCATCAAAACATTGAAATAGTTGACATTTCTGTGTCTATGTATATAATACCATCTTTTCAAGCTTTTAAACTTTTCATTTATATTACAAAGTTGCAATAATGTAAAGTTGTTGACCTGTATACCTAACAGGGGTATATTAGACATATCAAAAGATATGGAGGATTAGCCAATGAGCGAATTAATGAAAGAAGTTCCCGTTGCTGATTTAGCGTGCAGAAAAAGCCACCACCCTCCCGAAGTCAAACGCGACCTGACAAATCGTCTCAGCCGCGTTGAAGGCCAAATCCGCGGCATCAAGGGAATGGTCGATAAAGATGTCTATTGTGACGACATCATTACCCAGTTGGCCGCTACCCAGTCCGCTTTGAACGGTGTGACAAAGCTATTGCTTGAAGGCCATTTGAAAGGCTGTGTCGTAGACCGTCTGTCAGACGGCGACGAAGAAGTGTTGGATGAGTTATTAATCACAATCCAAAAAATGATGCGAAAATAATAAGGAGGAATTTAATATGACAAATACAATGAATTTACAAGTTAGCGGCATGAGCTGCCAGCATTGTGTAAAAGCGGTAACTGACAGCGTGATGAAATTGGATGGCGTTGAAAAAGTGGATGTTTCGCTTGAAAACGGTTCAGTTGACGTTTCCTACTCGAATCCATCGCTTGAAGCTGCTAAGGTTGCAGAAACGATTGAAGATCAGGGCTACGATGTAGTATCGACAAAATAATAACTGCGGAAACGCAGTTATTTTTTTAAAGTGATATATACCCCTGTAAGGTATAAGGAGTGGTTTACAATGTCCGAAAAACAAACTGAATTGGCAATTACCGGCATGACCTGCGCCGCCTGTGCCAACCGTGTCGAAAAAGGCTTGAGTAAAATGCCGGGCGTCAGTGAAGCAACAGTCAACTTCGCCACTGAAAAAGCTTCTGTGGTATACGACGGCGAACAGGCATCTTTAAAAGACATGGAACAGAAAGTGGAACAGTTGGGCTACGGGGTGCGCCAGGATGAAGTGGATTTCACCATCCAGGGCATGACCTGCGCCAATTGTTCTGCCCGCATCGAAAAAGTATTGAACAAAATGGATGGGGTCAACCTCGCCAATGTCAATCTGGCGATGGAAACCGGTCATGTCACATACAATCCGAACACATTAACACCCGAAGATTTTGTCAAAAAAATTCAGTCCATGGGCTATGACGCCGTCCTCAATCAGGAAAACGAAGAGGCGGAAGATTATAAGACACAGGAAATCCGCAAAAAAACACGGATGTTCTGGATTTCCGCAGCGTTGTCACTTCCACTTCTGTGGACAATGTTCAGCCATTTCACTTTCACGTCATGGATGTATGTACCTGAATTTCTGATGAACCCTTTTGTGCAATGGGCTTTGGCTACACCGGTTCAATTCTGGATCGGCGCTACATTCTATAAAGGCGCCTATTTCGCATTAAGGAACAGAAGCGCCAATATGGATGTGCTTGTTGCACTTGGAACATCGGCCGCTTACTTTTACAGCGTCTATTTGGTCTTTGCCCATCTCGGAAGTACCCATGCAATGGGGTTGTATTTTGAGACAAGTGCGATTTTGATTACACTGATCCTGCTCGGCAAAGTTTTCGAGGCGCGCGCCAAAGGCCGGTCTTCCGATGCCATCAGGAAATTAATGAAACTGCAGCCGGAAACCGCTTTGGTCGAGCGCAGCGGTGAAGCCGTCATTACACCGATATCCGAAGTCCGCACCGGTGACATTCTATTGATCAAACCCGGCGCATCCATTCCGGTCGATGCAGCTGTCATATCCGGAAATTCCGCAGTCGATGAATCGATGCTGACGGGTGAAAGCCTGCCGGTCGATAAAGAATCCGGCGATCCGGTTTATGCCGCTACAGTCAATTCCAATGGATCTTTGCGTGTCAGAGCTGATAAAGTCGGAAAGGATACCGTATTGTCGAATATCATTCGGGTTGTCGAACAGGCGCAAGGTTCGAAAGCGCCGATTCAACGGCTTGCCGACCAGATTTCAGGCATTTTCGTGCCGATTGTCGTCGGAATAGCGATTGTTACGTTCATTGTTTGGTATTTTCTTGTGGCACCCGGTAATTTCGCGGCTGCTCTTGAAAGTACGATCGCAGTTCTCGTCATCGCCTGCCCATGTGCTCTCGGGCTCGCCACACCAACTTCAATCATGGCCGGTTCTGGCCGTTCAGCTGAACAGGGCGTCCTTTTCAAAACAGCGGAATCGCTTGAAAACACGAAACACATCGATACAATCGTCCTCGATAAGACGGGAACGATCACAAATGGCCGCCCCGTCGTCACTGATTTTATTGGAGCAGACGGTTTTGACCCGGAAGAATTGAAAAATCTCGCAGCAAGCGCAGAAAGCCAATCGGAGCATCCGGTGGCGCAGGCAATCGCTGATTACGGCGTTGCCAATAGAAACGTCAGCCGCTTTGAAGCGGTGCCGGGCCACGGCATACGCGCTGAAGTCGAAGGCAGGGAAATTCTGATGGGCAACCGCAGATTGATGGAATCCCTCACAATTGACGATTCCCGGGCAGCCTCACTTGAAGAGGACGGCAAAACGGTCATGTATATGGCGGTCGACGGCAAATTCGCCGGCTTGATCGCAGTTGCCGACACCATCAAAGACAATGCCGCTGAAGCGGTAGGTGAAATGAAGAAACTTGGTTTACGCGTCGTCATGCTGACGGGCGATCAGGAACGGACCGCTCAGGCAATTGCACGCCAGGTGGGCATCGATAATGTCATTTCCGGTGTGCTGCCAGCCGAAAAAGCGGATGTTATTGCAAATCTTCAAAAAGAAGGCCGTAAAGTCGCGATGGCCGGAGACGGTTTGAATGATGCCCCCGCTCTTGCCACTGCCGATATCGGCATGGCAATGGGCACAGGTACAGCAATTGCCATAGAAGCATCAGACATTACGTTGATGCAAGGCGATTTGATGCGCGTGGTCGACGCTGTGCGCATGAGCCGAATGACGGTGAAGAACATCAAACAAAACCTTTTCTGGGCACTTGCCTATAATTCCTTCGGCATACCGATTGCCGCCGCCGGATTTCTGGCTCCGTGGCTTGCGGGTGCGGCGATGGCATTCAGTTCTGTATCTGTTGTCATGAACGCACTGCGGCTTCAAAGAGTTAAATTGGAAAAATAATGTGTGACCCGCTCCCTTTAATTTGGAGAGCGGGTTTTTTGTCGGATTCATTTGACGTCAGGTGCGGAATATTCGCGGTGAGGTGCGGAAATACCACTTTGAAGTGCGATTGCTTCCGTCTAATAAAAGCACCATCTTCATTCCTTCCATTTACCTGCGAACCGAACAGATGTAAACTGATAGCACAGCCTTATTAGAAAGCAGGAAATTATTTTATGAAGAAGACTATTCTGTTGCTGATGTCGGTCCAGTTTTTCGTCTATCTGGGATTCGGCATTATCATACCCATCCTTCCCGAGGTGATCGTCCAGCAGGGTTACAGTGAAATCCACGTCGGCGGCCTCATTACCATATATGCGTTATCCTCCTTCTTTACCGCTCCGCTCTGGGGGAAACTGTCAGACCGCACCGGCAGAAAAAAATTGATCCTGACCGGACTCGCAGGCTTCAGCCTGAGCTTTTTCCTGTTCTCGCTGTTTCTCGATAATCTCGCCCTTCTTTATATGGCGCGCATCATCGGCGGCCTGTTTTCTGGCGCCCTTTACACAGCGGTGACGGGATATGTAGCCGATATCACAACAGATGAGGAGCGCAATAAATACATGGGCCTTCTCGGGATGTCGATCGGCCTTGGTTTCATTTTCGGTCCGGCAATCGGCGGTTTGCTTGGAACCGTGTCGCTGACATTGCCGTTTACGGTGTCTGCCGGCTTGGTCCTGTTGCTCATGATTTACGCCAGTTTAGTTTTGAAAGAACCTGTGCGGCAGGGCGATGCCACGAAGCGTGCTCTGCTGCCAAAAGGCGCCAGCACTTTATGGCAATTCCGGATCCGTTATCTGTTCCTGATGTCGTTCATGGTGACTTTCCTTCTGGCCGGCCTGGAATCGACATTTCAGCTGTTCCAGATTAACCAGATTGAAATCACACCACTGCAGCTCGGTTATTTATTCATCGCCAGCGGTTTTGTGGATGCTGCGATTCAGGGCGGAGTTGTCCGCAGAATAAAAGATGGCGCTGAAACGAAATGGATCATCGGGGCCCAAATCATCGCCGCAGCAGGATTGCTGCTTCTCCCTTTCACTTCCAGCCTGATATTCGCTGGTGTGGCATTGAGTATTTTCACCGCGGGCAACGCGCTGTCGCGGACCGCGCTTGTATCTTTGACTACGAAGGAATCCGGAGGCAAATACGGGACAGCTGCCGGAATGACTTATTCGATGGATAATATGGGGCGCATCATCGGTCCCCTGTTCTTTACATGGCTGCTGACGTTGCAGGCGGGCTCGATCTATTTCCTGTCCGGTGCATTGTCGATTGCCAGCATTCTGCTGATTGTGCTGTACCGCGGTTCCGCGAAAACTTTAGCTGCAAAAAAAGCAAGCACCCCGGCGTGACCGGAGTGCTTGCTTTTATTTTTTCTCAGTAAGGCGTTCCACCGTTGATATGCAATACTTGCCCTGTCACATAAGAAGAATCGTCTGACGCTAGATATACATAGCCCGGTGCAAGTTCATCCGGTTGTCCCGGCCGGCCGAGCGGCGTCTGGGTGCCGAAGCCTTCCACTTGATCTGCCGGGAATGATGCCGGAATAAGCGGCGTCCAGATTGGACCCGGTGCAACACCGTTGACGCGAATGCCCTCTTCTGCCAACGAACCCGATAGCGCGCGGGTAAATGCCAGGATTGCTCCTTTTGTTGAAGAATAATCGATAAGTGTCGGCTCGCCTCGGAAAGCGGTGATCGACGTCGTGTTGATGATGGATGCACCGCGTTTCATATGTTCAAGTGCCGCTTTCGTCAAATGGAACATACTGAAAACATTGGTGCGGAAAGTGCGTTCCAGCTGTTCTGCCGTTATATCTTTCAGCGAAGTCTGCACATGCTGTTCTGCAGCGTTGTTTACGAGAATGTCGAGTGTGCCAAATTCATCCACCACTTTTTGGACGCTATCTTTGCAGAAGTCTTCTTCTCCGATATCACCGGCAATCAGGAGGCATTTCCGGCCTTCCTGTTCGACCAATTTCTTCGTTTCTTCCGCATCTTCATGTTCATCCAGATACATGATGGCGACATCCGCGCCTTCTTTTGCATATGCCACTGCGACTGCACGGCCAATGCCGCTGTCACCGCCGGTAATTAATGCTTTTTTGCCGGGAAGGCGCTGTGCTTTCCCCGCTAAGTTCTTGTTGAAGTCGGGTGCGGGATCCATTTCTTTTTCAAAGCCCGGCTGGCGCTCCTGCTCTTGGGCAGGGACTTTTTTCACTTTACCTTTATCCATTGGGTATCATCCTTTCCAGATTTTTATGTCTTTGTGGATTTTCCCCTTTTGGATAATCGTAAACCTGTGCAACCTCTTCGCAATTAATTGCTTCCAATTCTATTCCTGAAGTTTCGCGGCGACTGGAAATGCACTTTTATCCAGTTCAGGATGCGCTTGTTTCAAAATGGACGGTCTCATCAGGTAACTGGTCAATACGATCAGGCAAATACTGCTGCCGATGACGACATATTCGGCCGGCATTACATCATACAGCAGCCCATACAGCAAATAGCCGAGTGGCATCATCGCCATTGCCATCGATTCCAGAATTCCGAAGACGCGTCCGCGGTATTCTTCCTCCACATCCTTTTGCATCATAACTCCGATCGGTGTGTTGACGAACACGTTGGTGATACCAAATATCAGCATAAGAAGCAGATAATAAACCACAGCTGCTGCATACGTAAATTCGATCACGAGCGGCAAGCCCATTCCCGCCAATAAAACTGACATGCCAAGAATCCCTCTTTTTGCGAATTGCAAAGGGAATTTCACTTCTTTTCTCACCGAGAAATAAATGGACGACGCCAGCATCCCGGCAGCAATCATTGCTTCGATAAACCCGAAATGAGTTGCCTGGATTTCGAGTTCCTGAACCACGATAAATGGCAATCCGATCATCAATGCGGAAAAAAAGAAATTGACACCAACCGCGACTGTGACAATCACCATCACCACACGGTTCGATTTCAAATAAGAGAAACCTTCCTTCATTCCCGCAACCATCGATTTCTTCGTTTCTCCGGCCGTATCGGCAATGCGGTTCGTAAACAGTTTGAAATCCATCGTCGCTTCAAGAGCCACCGCCAATAAATAAGCGGTCACCTGGATAATCAGAAAGACGTTCATGGAAACAAATCCGAACAGGATCCCCCCGACTACCGGTCCACCGATAGTTGCGATGGCGATGGCCGATTGATTGAAGCCCATCGCTTTCTGGATTCGGTCCGAATCGATCAGGTTGGCGATGGATGACGAAAACGTGACGCTTGCGAACATGGAACTGACAGAAATGAGCACAGTTGCTGTGTAAATCGCCGGCAGCGACAAACCGGCGACGATGCTGTAGAAGAGCAGACCGGCAACAGACAGGGCACTGGCAAACTGGGCAATTATGACAATCGCTTTTTTCGAATAATTGTCAGCTGCATAACCTGCAAAAGGAGCCAACAGAGTTCTTGGCAGGATGCTGCAAATCAGGTTGATGGCAAAGCTGGCGGCCGAGCCGGTAAGTGCCAGGACATATAAACTGATGCCGAACGTATAAACAGAACTGCCAAACGTTGAGATAAGCTTGCTGATTGTAAACGTGTACAGGTGGTAGGTGGCGCGTCTGAGCTTTGCTGCTTCACTCATTGATTTCACTCTCCGTTTTCGAAAGTTTAATTTAATTAAACAAAATATATCACGATTTTTATAGCATTGCAAGCAAAAGTTTAATATAATTAAACTATATAAGTTCAACTAATAATTCTTCAGAACCGATATTGCGCAAAACAGCTTCGAAGACAGTAGGCGTGTCCTGCACGGATACTGTCTTTGCGACGAAGTGCGCAGCACTGCAGGAGCACGATTTTAAGGCTGCTCCTGCATCGCTGCGCTAGCTTCGTCGCAAAGCGTCGGCCGAACTCCCTTCGGCCAACTCTTGGCTCGCGCTGAGCTAACTCGGTCTCGTTTCACTTCGCCCGAGTGGATCTCAGCACTTCGCTTGGTCCCCTGGGCGTCTTCGCTGTTTTGCTCCATATCTTTGAGACTGACTGCGCAAAAGTCACTCTTCAAGCGCCGGCGCGGCACAGGGAGCAGGCGAATGCCGACGGAGCAATAAGACGAGTGTTCTTCTCGGCTTATTGTGGGAGCTAAGGTCGCCAAACGTAGATGGCACACCTTTGCGACGAGCAGTGCGCAGGAGCATAATCTTTGTCCTGTCCAAAGCGCCGAAGTGTTTTTATATTGATTCTTTAGATCAACTTATATAGATTTTAAAGAGGTGAAAATATGGCTTCATTAGGTGAACGCATCCGAAAATTACGCAAAGAAAAAGGCCTTACATTGCAGACGCTTGCCGGGACCGAACTCTCCAAAGGCATGCTCAGCCTCATCGAAAACAATAAAGCCAACCCATCTATGGAGAGTCTGGCTTATATCGCAGAGCGTCTGGGTGTTGATAGGAATGAGTTGCTGGAAGAAGTTCCGACAGCTGAACTGCGGGAATTACTGGAGGAAATTGAAGACCTTTATAAAAAAACCCTGGAAGATTTATCCTTAGGCTTTGACACTATTATCGACAAGATGAATCCGTACGCTAACAAATTGCCTCATCGCTACGAATCTGCACGTCTCCTTGAAATCTACAGCCGCGGTCTTTATTATGCCAAAAAAGAAGGATGGAAAGTGTTTCTTCACCAGGCTGAAGAAATGTATGAAGATCTGCATTTGATGAATAACAGCGCTGACATCCATATGTTTCGAGCGATGCTGAAATTCAATGACCACAAGTATGCTGAATCATTGGAAATGCTTCAGCAATCCCGCAAGTCCTTTGAAGAACGGGATGTAGTCCTCGATTCGTTAAAGAAACTGGACTTTGACTATTCAGAAGCAATTCTCTACCTTGCTCTTAGTGATGATGAAAATGCTTTGCGGATCATAGAAAAAGCCATTTCTTATTCCAAAGAACATCAAATATTCTACAGGATAAACGACCTTTATCGCGTGATGAGTTTTCACGCAATTTTAACCGGCGACAAAGCCGGAAAGGATTACTATGTCAATAAACTGAGGCTGTTCGCTGATTTCTCGGATGATCAGGATATTGATATGACCCTGGATTTATTGGAAGCACATTACTTGAACTCTTTTGCACATGATTACGAAAAAGCTAATACTATTATCGATAAGAATCTGGAGAAATATAAAGAAGAAGAAACCTCGCAGTATTTTCTTGAGAAAGGAAAATCCTTATACGGAATGGGAAAAGAAGATGAGGCCCTATACTGGCTGGAACGCCATAAAATTTGGGAATTCCTCCATCACCCTTACGACTTATCCATGAATTATGAAAAAGATGCTTATCTGGCGTTGATTTATGAAAAACAAGACAATCATGAAATGGCTTTAAAACATTCGCAAATCGCCAAAGATAATATTGAGCCAATGCCCGACCTGCCCTATAAAAATTTTATCCTGGATGTCTACAATAAAATTAATGCAAAATAAAACCCGCCAATTGGCGGGTTTTTCATTTTATTCTATAATTTTCTGAAATGCTCCTTCAATGGCATAATCACTCAATTCGATGTCGGTCCCTTTCCCCAGCGCCAGTTTTGCAAGCTGTGCGCCAAGGTACGGTCCAGCTGTCAGACCGGAAGAACCGAGTGCGTTCGCTGCAAACAGATTGGCGTGTCCAGGAACCGGGCCGATGAACGGCAATGCGCTCAGCGTCGAGGGCCGAAATCCCGTGCTCGCCCCCTTCAGTTCGGCAGCAGCCAAACCGGGCACCACATCCAGGACTTTATCGAGGATATGATGGATGCCGCCCGCCGTCAGTTTGGCATCAAAACCGGCGTTATTTTCATGGGTCGCCCCCGCGATGATACGGCCATCCGCGAACGGCACAATATATTGCCCGAAAGGCACCATCGCCACCGGCCAGTCGCCCGACCCCGTTTCTTCAAGCTGCAACTCGAGAATCTGCGCTTTTTGCGGCACGACGTCCATCGCAAGGCCGATCGATTCGAACAGTTCCGGCGCCCACGCCCCGCCCGCTGATACGATGCTGTCGGCGTAAAATTTCCGGTGTTCCGTGGCTACACCAATTACTTCATTGTTTTCAACCAGAAGCCGTGCATTTCCTTCTACGATTTCGGCACCGAGCTTCCGGGCCGCGCTGATCAGCGCATCTCTTACGGCACGGCCATCCACCCGTGCGGCTCCGCTTACATAAAGAGAGCCGTAGTTTGTGCCCGCATGCGGAAATAACACTTTCGTCTGTTCCGCGCTCAGCCGCTCGATGGTCCCCATTTCCGGCGCATCTTCTTTTCGTTCACGCGCTTTCGCTTCCATTTTGTCCAATTTGCTGTCTTCATGGATGCTGACGATGCCAACTTGTTTATAACCCGTGTCACTCTCGCCGAGATTTTCCAATTCTATTATCAATTCCGGATAATATTTTGCACCACTTTTCGCCAGATGATACCAGGCTTTATTGCGGCGCTGGGAAATCCATGGGCACACGATTCCTGCTGCGGCTCCGGTAGCCTGGCCGGCATCCGCGCGGTCGATCAGGACCACTTCCGCTCCAGCCTTTGCTGCCTCGTAAGCGGTTGATGCGCCAAGAATTCCACCACCGATAATGATCATTGATTTCATAGTTTCACCTTTTCCTCACTCTATCTGAATTTCATTTTAAAGCACAACTGCAGGAGACTCAACTTCTCCCGAAACAGGCATGTTCTGATTCGATTTCTTCAATTGGGGGTAAAGCATGAAATAGAAACGATATGAAGACAGGAGGAAGTTAATATGGAAAAAAGTAAAAGTACCGAAGCCATCATGCCGATGACTTCCATAAAAAGTGGTGCAGGGGTCGAGGTCGCACCGGATGTCTATTGCTACACCAACCAGATCGTCAATCTTTTTTTCATCGGCAATCCGAAGGTGAGCAGTGATTACATTCTGGTCGATGCCGGCATGCCTCGTTCCGCCGCTAAAATTCTGCAGGAGGCTGAAAACCGTTTTGGCCCGGATCACAATCTGAAGGCAATCATTCTTACCCACGGCCATTTTGATCACGTCGGCAGTATCGTGGACATTCTTGAACAATATCCGGTGCCGGTTTATGCACATCCACTGGAATTCACCTATTTAAAAGGCATCACCGATTATCCGCAGCCTGATTCATCGGTCGAAGGCGGACTTGTCGCCAAGATTTCTAAAGCATTTCCGGTAGAAGCAATCGATATTTCGAAACATTTGCAAGAACTGCCGGCAGACGGCTCGGTCCCTGGAATGCCGGGCTGGGAATGGTTCCATACGCCAGGACATTCTGCAGGCCATGTTTCGTTGTTCCGAAAAGCCGGTAAGCTGCTGATTGCCGGAGACGCATTCGTCACAGTCAAACAGGATTCCCTCTATAAAGTGTTGACGCAGAAAAAAGAAGTTTGCGGACCACCTGTCTATCTGACCACTGATTGGCGGGCTGCCTGGGAATCCGTAGTAAAACTAGCTCGATTACAGCCAGCTATTGCGGTAACCGGCCACGGAAAACCGATATACGGCTCTGCCTTGGCGGAAGGGCTTGTCGACCTGGCAAAGAATTTCCAGGACAAAGCCGTTCCTTCCCACGGAAAATTTTTAGCTAAATAAATTTATCGCAGTTTTAGTAATAGTTATATAATATTTTATTCAATTAATAGAAACACCTTGAAAGCGCCAGTACACACTGGCGCTTTTCCTGCTGGTCCTCTAAGTTTTTACAAGAATATTAATTTTCTAAATATATGTTTATAGAGTTAAAACTTGGGGTAAACAAAGAACGTGTTCCAAATTATTTTAGCAATTGATTCATAAATAGAGAATGGAGATGAACTCGATGATTAAGAAAGTGCTATTTGTTTCGGATCATGGAGATCCCTTGGCAAAGTTGGGTGGTAAGCAAGCCGGAGGCCAGAATAATTATGTAAAACAATTGGCACTTGCACTGGAAGATAAAGGGGTTCAAGTGGATGTTGTCACACATTGGTGTGAAGATTCTGCCCCGCGCATCGAAAAATTCGGCAAATCCTGCCGTGTCATACGAATTGAAGCCGGCTACAAAGGGTTTGTTTCTAAAAACGAAATGCATTCGATGCTTTCCGCATTTTACGATGAAATGAAAGATGCATTGCCGCTCGATACCTATGATATTGTCCATACGCATTATTGGCTGTCTGGGTTGATCGGTTTAAGATTGAAAGAAGAGTTTAACCTGCCTTTCGTCCATACGTCCCATTCACTTGGTTGGGCTAAAGAAGAAGCGACGGGAATTGAAGATGATACACGCACTCAAGCTGAGACTGTAATTCTGCAAAAAGCCAATCAGGTATTGGCAACGACTAACAGCGAAAAACACCTGATCAAAAAACAGGTCAATTCTCCTTCTCCCATTAACGTAATCCCCATCGGTGTTGACGAAGTATTCAGAGTACGCGGCAGCCGGACCCATATTCGCAAGAAGCTCGGCTATTCCAGCCCTCTATTCGTCTTCGCCGGAAGACTGGAAGAAACCAAAGGCATTTTCACCTTGCTCAATGCCTTTAAACTACTCGCTGAAAAAACGTCAGAAACTTCCCGGCCCCGCCTGGTGCTTGCAGGCGGCGAACCCGATGCAATCGATCCCGTAACCAAGCTGCCGAAAAACCATAAAATCAAAAAAGCCTTGCGCGGCATTGAAGAACACGTGGAATTCCTTGGACCCAAATCCCAGGAGGAACTGGCGCTTCTTTTCAATTCCGCTACAGCGACAATTGTACCAAGTTTTTATGAATCATTCGGAATGGTCGCCGCAGAAGCGCAGGCATGCGGAAGCCCGGTCATCGCTTCGAGTGTCGGGGGCCTTAAAAATGTCGTGCAGGACGGCGTAACCGGTCTGCTCGTGGAAACCAGAAACGCAGTCGACCTTGCGGTGGCGATGGAAGTCATCTCGGTTAACTCCCTGCTGGCACAAAGACTTAGCCGCCAGGCTGTGGAAGTGGCCCAGAAAGATTTTAATTGGAAATCGATTTCAGATAGAGTATTGAAAATGTATGAGGTGGTAAACAATGAACAACGCAACCCATTTGTTAGCAACCGATCTGGACGGAACATTAGTCGGTGACAGAAAAGGCCTGGACAATCTTCTTGAATTTTATGCCGTTCAGCAGTACGATGTTTCACTTATCTATATCACCGGACGCCATTTTCAATCGGCTATGTCATTGATTGAAGAAGAAAATCTCCCCGCCCCAGATGTGCTGATTACAGATGTGGGCACAGAAATCCATTTGGGTTCCACTCTTGAAAAAGATCTCGACTGGGAAAACAGAATGTTGCGGCATTGGCAGCCGGATACAATCGATCAACTTGCTTCTTCTTTTGAAGGATTAAGAAAGCAGGACCTTCCTATCAATAACCGCTGTTCGTTTTATGCGGATAATAGCAGCACAGTACATGAATTTGAACAGCGACTGGCTTCAGCAGGAATTCCGCACAAGCTGATTTTCAGCGGCGGCCGCGATCTCGATATCCTGCCGGCAGAAAGCGGAAAAGGTGCAGCCCTTCAATATATTCTTGACAAATTCAACGCGCACGAAGCGAAAATGCTGGTTGCAGGTGATTCAGGAAATGATAAAGAAATGCTGACAATGGGACTTCCTTCTGTAATCGTCGGAAATGCCCAGCCTGAACTGCGTGAAAGCCCTGACAGCCCGATGATTTTCAGAGCTTCAAAAGTTTGCGCTGGAGGCATCCAGGAAGCATGGAATTATTTCCACCCAGAATAATCATCCCTTTCCAAACAATCGTTTTGGAAAGGGATTTTTCTTTCCCGCTGCACCAAAACCGCATTATCATTTGTTTTTTTACTCAGATGGTTTATATTTAAGGAGAAGGTAATTTCTATCCATACAGATGAAGAAGTCAGGAAACATACATACATAATCTATGAATATCGATTGAGAAGGAGGAATGTGAGATGAGCAAAGTTGCGAATCTGCAAAAAGAGTCAATGGTCATGCTGAAAGAAACGAGCCGCACTTTTTTCATTCCCATCAGCTTTTTGGAACCCGTTTTGAAAAAGACTGTCGGCTCAGCTTATCTTTGCATGCGTGCAATCGACGAAATCGAAGATCATCCGGAGCTGGAAGACGAAGTAAAAAGCCGGTTATTAAGTGAAACCAGCAAAATGCTTCACATGCCGTTCGACCGGGCAGCTTATGAAGCAATGCTGAAACCATACGAGCATATACTTCCGGAAGTCAGTCTCCGTCTGGCTGATTGGATCAGCGTGTGCCCTCCTGAAATTGCACCGAAAGTTTTGGAATCCACAGCGGAAATGGCAGAAGGCATGGCGAAATGGGTTGACCGGAAATTTGTCATCCATACCCGGGAAGATCTGGACGACTATACTTATTATGTTGCAGGGCTCGTTGGAACGATGTTGTCGGATTTATGGAAATGGCACGATAACACCGAGACCGACCCTGAACTTGCCATCGGTTTCGGCCGCGGGCTGCAGGCTGTCAATATGCTTCGAAATCTCGATGAAGACCGCGAACGCGGAGTGAGCTTCGTGCCTGAAGGCTGGACCCGGGACGATATGTTCAACTATGCCAATGAAAACTTGGCGCAGGCCGATTTGTATGTGAAATCGATTCGGAACAAACGCATTCTCATGTTCTGTAAAGTTCCATTGGCTCTCGCCCACAGCACATTGAGAGCATTAAAGTCCGGCAGAGAGAAAATGAGCCGCACCGAAGTTGAAGGCATCGTGGAACAATTGAAGGAGCAGGAACAAATCAATTAACCGGTAAACCCGTTTCTTACGAAGCGGGTTTTTGTTTTATTGCAAAGCTTGTTGCTCAAATCCCCATCTTCTTATAAAGAATTTAATGGGTTATACTGTAAACACAATGCATTTTGTAAAAAGGGGTAATATTATGACCTTCACTATCGTCAGCTTTTTAACCGTCACCATTTTCATACTGAATATTTTTCTTGCCGCAGCACTGGTTTTCCTGGAACGGCGTGATGCTTCTTCAACATGGGCATGGCTTTTGGTGCTATTTTTCATCCCTATAGCGGGTTTCTTCATCTATTTGCTGCTCGGCAGGAAATTGAGGAAAAAGACTTTGTTCAAATGGGAGGGACGTACCAGGGTCGGTATCGAGAATTTGATCGCCCATCAGATGAATGAATTGCATGACAATACATTCTATTTCAGAAACCATACTTCGAAGGAATACAAAGACTTGATCTATCTCCACCTTCGGAACAATGGCGCGGTTCTGACACAAAACAATGACGTCAAAATTTTCAATGATGGCCGGGAGAAATTCGATGCCTTAGTGGCTGACATTGAAAACGCAAAACACCATATACATATCCAATATTACATTTTCAGGCTTGACGAATTAGGTAACCGGATTATGGATGCACTGGTCGAAAAAGTGAAACAAGGCGTAAAAGTGAGGCTGCTCTATGACGATATGGGATCCCGGACTTTAAGCAAAAGGCATTTCAAAGAATTTATTAAGTATGGCGGAGAAGTGGAAACTTTCTTCCCTTCCATTATGCCATTGATCAATCCCCGTCTGAATTACCGCAATCACAGAAAAATCGTCGTAATTGACGGATGCATCGGTTATATTGGCGGTTTCAATGTTGGCGATGAGTATATCGGACTCAGCAGGAGATTCGGCTATTGGCGCGACACGCATCTTCGTGTCGAAGGCGGTGCGCTGCACCCGTTGCAAACCCGCTTCATACGTGACTGGAACCAGGCTTCCACCCGCCAGGATATTGAATATGACGAAATTTATTTTCCGGCAATCGCCGAAAAAGGAACCACCAGCATGCAAATCGTTTCCAGCGGCCCGGATGAGGAATGGGAACAGATTAAAGACGGATATATGAAACTCATAAACATGGCCGATAAATATATTTATATTCAAACCCCTTATTTTATCCCGGATGTGAGCTTCTATGATGCCATCCGCGTGGCTGCTTTATCAGGAATCGATGTTCGGGTCATGATCCCGAATAAACCCGACCATCCTTTTGTCTACTGGGCTACCTATTCATATGCCGGCCAGTTGCTGCGGGCGGGTGCACGAGTATTCATCTATGATAATGGCTTCCTTCACACCAAAATGATTGTCGTGGACGGCAAAGCCTCCACTGTTGGAACGGCCAATATCGATGTCCGGAGCTTTAAATTAAATTTCGAAGTGAATGCTTTCATTTATGACGAAGATATTTCTACAGAACTCGGCCGGCTATTCCATCAGGACATGGAGTTGTCGATGGAATTGACCATGCAAATCTATTATGAGAGAACAAAATTGATCAAAACAAAAGAGTCCATTGCACGTTTATTGGCACCGATTCTGTAAAAACCAAAAAGGCACCAAGAAGTAAGCATTGCTTACTCCTTGGTGCCTTTTACTATATATATTTCCCGGGAAATAAGTTGTTATTCCGCTTCCAGATACTCTTCCAATGTGATATCCGCTTCAAAAATTTCCGTAGCCACTTGTGTTCCGACGTAACGGAAATGCCAGGATTCATGCATATATCCCGTCACTTGTTCTTTGCCTTCGGGATATCGCAGGATAAATCCGAACCGATGCGCATTTTCGGCAACCCATTTTCCGGCTTCAGTATCACCGAAGCTGGCTTTTGCCCAGTGCTGTTCCTGTCCGGTTCCACCGATATCAAAGGCCAGTCCGGTCTGGTGTTCAGAAAACCCGGGACGGGCACTGTAACGGTCCGCTTTTTCCTCGCCGTCTTTTGCAACATACCCTTCGTATAATTGCTTCTGGCGAGTAAAATCACGAAATACGCTGAAGGCAGTCAAATCAATTCCCGACTCCAAAGCTTCCGCCCGCAGCGCATCAAAAGCGCTTTTTGCTTCCGGATCTACGCCAGGAGCATAATCGGAAGGCAGCGGATGCTGTTTGTTCGCAATCAAGATCCCATTAATATAAGTCGGTTCTTCCGGCAATTCAATCGATTCCGGATACACCGTTGCATCTTTGGTTTCTTCTTCCAATGCTTCTTCCTCAGAACCGGGAGTGACCGGAAGATTTTCTTCAGCATCTTCCGCGTTCTCTTCAGGAACAATGTTATCCTCTTCCTGCACTTCTTCACTCTGTTCGGGCGCTGGCTGCTCCGCAATTTCTCCAGTTAAAGCAGCAAGACTGCGTTCCATATTCCAGTCGTGAAGATACAGCCAAACCGTAATGGACGCAGCAATGAGCAGAGCTCCGGCCATCAGGATCCATTTTATATAAGGCTTTTTATTTTGTTTGTTCATTGAATAACGAGATTGCATAGTTCTCCTTCTTTCTCTCAAGTTCTTTATTATTCTATCACCTTTATGCCTGAAATTCTCCCTATATCAATGAACTTTCGTTATACTTGAAATGACTTTTGAAAGATTAGAGGTAACGATCATGAACAATCAAAGATGGCTGTCATTAAATTTCTTCGCTTTTTTCTTTACCTGGGGAATTTTCCTTCCTTATTGGACAGGCTGGCTGACGAACGATAAAGGGCTCAGTGTTTCAGCTGCCAGCATCATCATGGGTGCCGGCATGATAGCCCGCTCCTTATCCACTCTCCTTTTCTTTCCTCTGCTGACACGCCTGTTCCCACTCGGCCGACTCATGCAGATTCTTGCAATCGCCTCACTTGTAAGTGCGGCGCTTTACATACCAGCAAATTCATACGCGCTGCTATTTGCCATCACCGTGCTGTTCAGCTTTATCTATCCGAATATTTTGCCTGCAATGGAAAGCGGCGCAACGGTGCTGATGCAGACTGACCGTATCCATTACGGCAAAAGCCGCTCTTTCGGTTCTCTCGGTTACACGGTTGCATTACTCATCGTTGGCGCGGCTACGGCACTTTGGCAGGAGCAAGCCATCCTTTGGCTCATGATGGCAGGACTGCTGTTCATGGCAATTACCCAATCAGCCATTTCACCCGCCCCGTTGTCAATAAAGCCGGAACCGAAAAACAAACGGAGCAAAGACGCTGTCAGGGAATTGCTGAAATCCAAAGCCTTCCTGACGGTGTTATCGGTTTCTATCCTATTGCAAGGCGCGCATGCCGCCTATTATAATTACGGCTTTATCTATTTGCAGGACATCGGCGTCAACAGCTTCTACATCGGAATCATCCTGAATGTCGCTATCGTTTTTGAAATCATCTTTTTTGCCAAGGCAGACACATGGTTTGACAGATGGAGTGTTTCATCGATGTTTCTCCTGGCAGGCATTGGTTCCACATTGCGCTGGATCCTCATTTTCCTGTTTCCATCTGTTTGGGTGTTCATCTTTTCACAGGTGCTGCATACCTTATCATTTGGAGTCGCCCATTTTGCATTCATACGTTATATATTCAAAAAGCTCGATCCACTTCATATTCCAGCGGCCCAAGGAATGTATGCTGCGGTGGCCATGAGCCTGAGCGTCGCGCTATTGACATTCATCGGGGGATTCCTTTATGAAATTTCACCGGGTCTATCGTTTCTCGGGATGATTGCTTTCTCATTTCCGGCCGTTGTTTTGGTGATTGTGACCCGAAAAAAATTCTCTTATTAATTTCACCCACCCCCACAAACGATATATGTACCTCGAATAAATAGGTATCACACGCTACAGGGAGTTGAGCGACAATGAAACAAATTTCACAAAGCGACCTTCTCAGTCTCATGGATCGTTTGGACAAATTGCTTGAAGAATGCGAGCAGGACAAAAAGCAATTACAAAATACCGCAACTGCAGTTTAAAAAGGCCCGGCTAAATACAATAGTATCGCATAAAGAAAAACAGCGCGCCCCAAATCGGGACGCGCTGTTTTTGTTCGAAGGATTTTTATTAGAAAAGAATTGTTCCAAGCACAACAAAAAATAGAATTCCGAAGATGACGGCCATCCCGAGCATCCATTTTGCTTCCCGGTCCATGCCCTGTGCTTTCATCTGGCGATACCGGAATGTATTGGTCATCACAAACAATACTGTCATAAAGAGCACTGCGATATCCATATACCCCATAAACAGGAAAACCACCGCCAATATGCTTAATGTGGCTATTCCAATTCCTTGCAGCATTTTTAAACTCATCTTTCCAACACCCCCAAAAAGAAAGCCGGCATCCGATGCCGGCAAACTCCCATTATTTTTTCTTTTCCAAATCCACTTTTTCTTTCTCTTCTTCCTCTTCACCTTCAACCGCTTCCAAAGCAACTTCCGGATGGTTGGAATAAAATTTCCGGCCGATGAATGTCTGGATAATCAGCAGGATACCCCCAACTGTCCAATAAACCGGCAAGGCAGCCATTGAAGTGAATGAGATGAACATGATCATGACCGGAGAAATATAGATGAACATTTTCATCTGTTTTTGCTGTTGTTCCGGCATTGTCCATAGTGAAACTTTTGCCTGGAAGAAATAAACGGCACCCGCAATGAGCGTCATAGCAATATCGGGTTCACCCAGGTTAAACCACATAAATTCATGTGTCCGTACTTCCGGCGAATAGAGAATCGCAAAGTACAGCCCCATAACAATCGGCATTTGGATAATTACCGGCAGGCAGCCCATGTTCAATGGATTGACTTCATACTTTTTATAAAGTCCCATCATTTGCTGTTGAAGCGCCATCTGTTCTTCTTTATCTTTCGTCTCTTTCAGCCGCTTCTGGATATCTTCCATTTCCGGACGCATTGCGTCCATTTTGACTTTCATTCCCTGCTGGCGCTTATATGTACGCAGCATGAATGGCATCAGGACGAGACGGATAATAACTGTGATGGCTACAATAGCCAGTCCATAGCTGCCATTAAACAGATTCCCGAGATAATCCAGGGAAAAGTCAAATGGTGCCACAAAAATGCTATAGAAAAATCCTTCTTTATTTTCAATAGCCGCACAGCCGCTTAGAAAAAGCACCGCAAGCGTAAGCATCGACATTAACAATAATTTCTTTTTCAAATTAGTCACCTTCACCTTTTTAAACTATAAAGAAGTATACCGCATACGATAAGCATAATTCAAACTGTGAAAAGTCCGGATTTCAGATTCCAGAAAGGATTTGACAGCATTGTGGCGTCATCCGAAGAGCGATAGTGAGAGATGACCCAAAATTTTTGGGGCCATCTCTTGCGACGAAGCAGCGAAGCGATGCAGGAGCAGCAGCAATAATGCAGTTTACGAAAGAGAAAAAGCTGGGCCGCTGGAGTCTGGACAATTAGCTACTTTAAAACAGAAAAATCCATAAAAAAAAGGAGAATTTCTTCTCCTTACTTAGCGTTTGGCAATGTATATCTGAAATAAGGAATATGCTGGCTGTCGCGGAATTGCTTCGGCGTAACCGTCGTATATTTCTTAAATATGCGGGTGAAATAACTTTGGTTGCAGAAATGGAATTGTTTTGAAATCTCTGAGATACCTTTGTCCGAATGGCGAAGGTAATGTTGCGATTCTTCAACCCGGCGCACATTGAGGTATTCCACTAATGTGATTCCAGCATGTTCACGGAAAATCCGTGACAGATGGCTCGTGGAGATGTGGAAATGCTTGGCAACGTCTTCAACGGATAAATCGCGTTCCACTTCGTCATTAATGAACATAACAACTTTGTTTACCGTCTGGTGTCCAAACGAAGGCTGTTTGCGTTCCGAAATAACAGAGATGAAGAATTCGATCAGTTCGTCAGCTACATACAGGAACTCCGAATCATTCATACGATTGTCCACTAATTCGATACAGGCATTATTGAAGGCAAAAGCTTTTTTTGGCGGTACGCGCATTTCAAAAAGTTTGCGTGCCATGACGGAAGAAAGAACTATGTAATAGTTACGGATCGCGCGGATCGTATCTTTACCTGCATGCAATGAGATCATATCGATCAAAGCACGAAGCGTCTCTTTTGCTTTTTCTTTTTCTAAGTGATGGATTTCGTAGATTAACTGGGTTTCGGTTTCGAAAAACCTTTCCAGGCCATCGTATTGGTTAAGACTTTCACTTTCGGCCATGAAAATCTTGGAAATCGTTTCTTGAATTGTTGGTACAGCAATTATATTCATTTTTTCCCCGTCTTTCTTTTCACAAGTTTTTACATTCACTTTATTAACTATATACTGAAACAATAAATAAGGACATAGTTATGCTCAAATATATAAAATTTTTTAAGTAATATGATCTACTACCTACGCACTACCAAACAATTTTATAGGAAATATCTTCCCTAAATATATACTAAAGATACCGCAATTATCATAAAAAATCTCTCTTTCTTTCTAAAAGTAACACACTTTTAATATAACTGAAATCACTTGTATTGTCAGTGAAACAGGAAATTCATTATTCTACTCTTCTAATTCTTCTTTTTCAGGCGGAATGAGAGCCCGGATATGGCGTGGCAGAACTTCAATTTTAAATGGAGTTACAATGCCTTCATCGCCATCAATATTACAAAGTAAAGGCTCTATTGTCTTAATGGAAACTTTTGTGGTGTGGATGGCTTCAACAGCCGGGTCCTCTTCCAGCTTGCCTCTCCACAATGCTCCTGCGATTCGGATGAAACCTGCAAGCTTGGCATTTTCCACGATATACAGATGAAGCAAGCCATCATCTGTCAGAGCCTCCGGCGCAAGTCTTTCGAATCCGCCCACCGAGTTGGTCAAAGCAACCAGAACCAGTTTTGCATCACCCTCCCAAACTCCATGATCGTGCTCAATTTCGAAATGCGTTTCTTCTTCTGAAGTGATTGCTTTAATTCCTTCTATAAAATAAGCCATTGCACCGAGTCGGGTCTTTTGTTCCGGTGAGACGGAAGAAGTGGATTCCGCTATATCACCGATTGCCAATATATTCATGAAATAAATATCCTCGACTTTTGCAATATCAACGGCTTTTTCCGTGCCACTCTTCAAAGCTTCGATCGCTTCTTCAGGATCTAAAGAAATACCGAGTGCACGCGCAAAATCATTGACGGTTCCAAGCGGGATCAAAGAAAATAAAGGCTGATGAGGTTGCTCCGCCAGACCCGATACCGCTTCATTGATCGTGCCGTCGCCGCCCATTGCCACTACGAAATCATATCTCTGCTCACATGCCTCTTTTGCAAAGCGGGTAGCGTCGCTTTGTTTTGCTGTCTCTTTAGTATCGACAATATATCCCATTTCTTTAAGTGTTTTTTCCACATTTTCTTTATAATCGGCAGCTTTCTCTTTTCCTGCCGATGGATTCAGTATAAACATTGCCTTTTTCATCTTTTTACCTCCAAATGGTATAATGTATTAATTGAATTACTAATTTTTTATAACGATATTCCGCAAAACAGCTTGCTAAGACTTTGGCCGAAGCTTGCGAGGTCAAGTCTTTGCGACGAAGCAGCGAAGCGATGCAACGCCCTTTCATGTCTCGAAGCTAGCGTCAGCGATGCAACGCACTTTCATGTCCCGAAGCTAGCGCAGCGTTGCAGGGACAGAGACAGGAGCATGCTTATTTAACCCTTTGCCCCAGGATCTTTCACTGTTTTGCTCCATATCTTTAGAGAGTTCTATTAGCGCCGGCGCGCCTCAGGAGCAGGCGAAGGCCGACGGAGCAAAAGACGAGTGGTCTTCTCGGCTTATTGCAGGAGCCTTGTCCAAAGCGCCGAAGCGACTTATAAGAATATCCGACTAAGATAAGCTTCATTATTTCTATTTACCCTTTTAACAGTGAATCTTAATCCATTAATCATTTATTATTTCCACGGAATGAGGAACAGCAATGCGCATTTTCATCTACGCCATTATTTTCTTTGCCTTTTTTGATCTTTTTGCCCAATTGCCGATCATCAGCCCTTTTGCGATCGAGTTGCAGGCAACCCCGTTTCTGGCTGGTTTGGCGGTCGGCATGTATTCCCTTTCCAACACGTTCGGAAATGTTGTTTCCGGCATTTTCTCTGATAGAAAAGGGCCTTTCGCAATTCTTGTGGCGGGATTGCTGCTGACGGCTTTTTTCCTCTTTACATATTCGTTGGCAGAAGGACCCTACAGCCTTCTTGCCATCCGTTTTCTGCACGGCTTGTCGGCGGGGCTGATCGTACCTGCTGCCTTCACCTATTTAGCCAATCGCACAGACCATAGCCGCCGCGGTAAAGGAGCTGCTGTATCCGGCGCTTTTGTCGGCCTTGCCGCAATTATCGGTCCGGCTTATGGGGCCATTCTTTCCAGCCGCACCAATGTACCTGACACCATGGCGGTTACCGGAAGCATACTGCTGGTGCTCGGCCTTCTATCGTTTTTCATTTTGAGCCGCAATATTATAAAGAAGAAAGAATTGCCTCCTGAGCCTCTTACTCTCAATATGATCATTCACAACTCCGGTTTATTGCGCGCGTTCATGGGTGCTTTTTTCCTGATGTTTTCACAAGGCGTTCTGGCTTATATGCTGCCGTTGAAAGTATCAGGTCTCGGCTTGCCCCAGCAAATGAGTGGTTTGTTATTGAGTGTTTTCGGCATTGCAGCTATCCTGGTGTTCCTGCTTCCGATAAACCGCCTGTTCGATGCGGTTAAACCTGTCTTCACTTTGATAACCGGATTTCTCATCATGGGCAGCGCACTGTTCCTGTTGAGTGCCGTTTCCGCTCCTGCACTGCTTTATGTAAGTATGATCAGCTACGGCATCGGTTTTGCATTATTATTTCCGTCCATCAATTCCTTGCTGATCGATTCTACGACACAGCGTTCCCGGGGCAAAGCTTACGGTTATTTTTATGCCTTCTTCTCAATCGGTGTAGTCGCAGGCTCTTCATTCACTGGCGCAATGGCGCTCACCGCTGACCGCGGATTTGTCACCAGCGGGGTGTTATTGTTAAGCGCCGCTGCAGTGAACTTCGCCACCTTGCGGAAATGAAACCAAAAATAAAGGGTGGTCCATGGACCACCCTTTTAGATATTATCGGTATTTATTTTTGGGTCAGGGGAAACGGATTCAGTATCCTCCGCCTTTTCCTTGCTTGTATCGTTTGGCGATAATTTTGTTTTGTCTTCTTCCTGCTGCTCTTCTTCATTATAATATTGCACCGACGTCATTGCGCCTTCTGACACCATTTTGTTTTCACGGGGTTCATCAGGCTTGGATCCATCATGAGCCTTTTTTTGATCTTCTTCAAGGTTTTGGGATTCCATATATGAATTCACCTTCTCTTTCGCATTATTGAAAGCCAATGTTGCTTTTTCGCGATTTTCCGGGTTTTTAAAGTAGCTGTAAGCTCCCACAGCCAGACCTGCCAACAGCAGTCCTCTGCCTTTCCCTTTTGCCATCTGATCACTCCTCTTCTATATAATGTCTTCTACAACATATACCCTTATTCTTTTGATTTAACCGTTCCGGCATCCGTTTTTTTCAGCTTCATATCCAGATGCGGAATGCCGTCTTCATCATACACATCGGAAATTGGATCGAAACCGAATGATTGGTAAAATCCTTTTAAATACAATTGCCCTTGCAGCCGGATTTCAGCAGATCGCCATTCTGTAAAAATGAAATCGATGCTTCTTTGGACAAGCTCCCTCGCAAGACCCCGCCCTCTGGCATCCTGGCTTACGATGACTCTCCCAATTGATGGCACACCGTATTTAATTTCTCCCGGAACAAGTCTTGCATAAGCGAGAATTTCACCATTCTCCCTGTATGCCAGATGAATCGATTGCTGGTCGAGATCATCCAGTTCCGGATACGGACAATGTTGTTCAACCACAAAGGTATCCACACGCAGCTTCAGCATCTCATAAAGTTCCAGCACAGTAAGATTTTTGAATTCGTATAATTCCCAAGCCAAATTGATCCCCCCTTTAGACTCTATTATTCCACAACAGTGGCTATTCATGGTGAATTTTGATATGATGACGAAAAGAATTTCAGAGGTGATTGAATGATTCGTACAGGTACTTCAAAAGATATATCAGCTGTTCAGGAAATTGCCCATATCAGCTGGACTGACACTTACCAGGACATAATCCCATTGAATATACAGCAAGACTTCTTAGATAAATCGTATTCCGTCCCAATGATGGAAATGCGGCTGAAAAAAACGATTCTGCTTTTGGCTGAACATGAAGGGGAACCGGTCGGCTTTGCTAATTTCACCAAGCTTGACGATGACGGCGACGCCGAATTGATCGCTCTTTACATGAAGCCTGAACATCAGCGCCATGGCTACGGAAAAATGCTGCTCAACAGCGGCTTGACCTATCTTCTTGACGGGTCCAACCTATTTGTATATGTGGAATGTGAAAATCAAAAAGGCCGCAGCTTTTATGAAGCCAACGGTTTTGAATTTGTCGAAGAGTTTGAAGAACTATTCGAAGGCCATCCGCTCCAGACAGCCAAATACGTTTACAATTTAAAAGCACCCGCTCTGTGAGCAGGTGCTTTTAAATTACTTCATTATAATGGACGATAAGGTGAATCATCGTCGCGTCGTGCATCTTCTGTACGGAGCGTATCATCTGTTCTAGTTCTTGTAGCTTCGTCTTCACGGTTGACCGAATCACTTCTTCTGCCGACAGTGTCTTCGCGGTAAACCGGATCATCTTTTCTGCCGTCATTGTCGTCACGGTATAATCTGTCGTCTTTTCTGTGCAGCTCGTCCTCACGCATAGGCGGTTTGCGAACAAAGCACATGATTGCTGCGATATAGAATAGAATTGATGTCGGTGATAAAACACCTGCCAATAAACCGGCAAGTATAAAGAATATCCCTGCAAGTTGCGCACTGCGGGTTTTCTTCAAGTTCATCACTGCCACAATCGCTAAAATAGTGCTGAGCACCAATATCGCAACTATTACCCAACCGACGACACCTGCACCTTCCCTCATCAGGTCCATAACCATCTGAGCTTCTTCAGGATTCCCTTCAAAAGCGGGATCATTCATGAAATCCTGCTGGAACTCTTCAAACTCGGCAGTTCCTTCCAAGTTGTTTATGCTTGTGATCAACCATGCCAATAGAATAATTCCGATAACGTTAAAGACAATACCAATAATACCAAGAACTCTTTCTCCTGTTCTGCTGATGCTACCATTATTCATTTTGCCAACCTCCTTCTTTTTTGTAAGCCGCTCTGGTCAATATACGACAGCTACAATAAATAGTTACATAAGAATAGAATTCCCTTAAAAAAAATACTAAAACATGTTTAGTTTGCTTTTACCCGGGTATTTATTTAGTAACAAACAAAATTACAAACATTTGAAAGGAGTTCTATAAAATGGAAAAAAACTTAGTATTTAGCCAATCAGATTTCATGTACGGTGTAGGTGGAGCTTCAATTTTAACTGGTATCGTTTTCCTTATGACATTCCTATAAGAAATTGGAGGTACTTATGAAAAACTACATAATTGAAACATAGAAAAAGCAATCCAAACCATATGAATGGCGGATTGCTTTTTTGTGTTTTCACAGCCAGACTCCAACGGCCCGGCTCTTCGGGTCATAAGCCGGTTCAGCTCTGCGGCAAAAAACGCCGCGCCGCTGCTCCGTCTTATACCTTTCAGCGCTTAACGGGCGCCGTCACTTTTCTATATTTACACTTTCACATCCTCATATTCATCGGAGCGTTCAAAGACTGCCACCACATATGAGCAGACTGGTTCAATTTTATATCCTTGTTCACGGGCATACTGGACAGCGCGGTCAACCAGTTTTTTTGCTATACCCTGATTGCGCATGCTTTCGTTAACATAAGTATGCTCAATAATCATCACATCGGCCAATTGGGTCCAAGTGATTTCCCCATTGACCATGCCATTTTCTTCATTACGGAATGCAAATTCTTCCTGACCAAGCTCTATCATTTTAAAATCCATTTTTATCCTCCTCATTTACTGCTTGTTGATATTCAACGGACGCAATGAAGCTTCTATCTCAGTTCGTTTAGGCTCCAGGAATGGCGGCAGCGCCAATTTCTCCCCCAGACTTTCAAGTGGTTCATCTGTTGCAAAACCGGGTTCGTCTGTAGACAACTCAAAAAGGATGCCGTTCGGCTCCCTGAAATAAATGGCTTTAAAGTAATGCCGATCCACTTCCCCTGAAGTCATGAGTCCGTTGTCCCGAAGGTATTTATTCCATTTACTGTATTCTTCGAAGGTCTTGACGCGGAAGGCGACGTGATGCACACTGCCGCGCCCAGGACGTTCCGGCGGAAGATCCGGGCGTTCCTCTACATGTACTTCGCCGGCGGGGCCGCCTTTTCCTGTCGAATAGACAAAAATTTCTTCCATTCCTTCTGTTTCTGAAGGATAAGATCCAATAGGCTCAAATCCCATAATCTCCGTCAACACCGCTGCTGTCCGGTCTTTTTTTCGCACCGTCAACCGCACATTGCCCAATCCGACAATGGCATAGTCTTCCGGAATTCCTGCTTTGGTCCACGGAATACCATACTCAATGCCTGTTCCATCATCAACCGTCAACATCAGCCTTGAACCTTCGAAGTCTTCAAAAGTCAAAGTCTGACGATTGAACCTCGTTTGGATTTCGCCGTGCGGCACATCGAATTCTTTAAAGCGGTCAATCCAATACTTTAAAGCTCTTTCACTTTTCACGCGAAATGAAGTATTGCTGATGCTGGAAACGCCAGGATAAGTGCGTCCGGCCATCGGAATATCAAAATAGGTCATATCGGTTCCCGGAGTACCGACCGCATCCGCATAAAATAGATGATAGGATGAAGTCGAATCCTGGTTTACACTCCTTTTCACAAGCCGCATGCCGAGAATTCGTGTAAAGAAATCATGGTTTTTGTCCGCATTGGCAGTAATGGCGGAAACGTGGTGAATGCCTTCCAGTTTCATAAATAAAAACCTCCTCTAATTATCTTGAATTCGAGATATTAATTAAATAATATCATTCCCTTGAACCTGCCGCAAGAAAACGGCTTGCTGTTTGTTGCTAAAAATACAAAAGCGGACAGCCGAGGCTGTCCGCTCCTTATATTTGCTTAATTAAACCACGAACGAACAGTGTTCGCCAGATTTCTGAAGAATTCCTTAACGCTGTTCCAGAAGCCTTCGTCATTGACGATGTCGCCTATTTTATCTTCGATCGTCTTACTCAAATCTTCGAGCTGAGTCGACCATTGCGAAAAGTCGATGTCCAATTGGCGGATCCGGTCCATCAGATCGATCAATAATTGGCGGTCTTCCGGACTTAACTCGATTTGGAGATTCGATAATTGCTCTTCGACAATCTGTTCCACATCTTCGCGTGAAGCGGGATTTTGTTCGGCAATCTGCTTTTTGATCTCGGTCAGCAATTCACTGACTTTCGCTTCATCCACATCTTCCGCCAGTTCCGTGGCCACTTCCAACTCATCATTGGCTACGTCTGTCCGCTCCGGGTCCAGCTGTTCACCGTTCACTTCATAAGCTTTGTAAATGCCCACTAATGCGGAATGGCCCGTTACCGCTTTGGGCGCAGCGACTTCCACTGTCGCATTTTCGATTCCCGCCGTCAGCATTGCGTTAGCATACATTTCGGTCGTTACCAGCGTAATATTATCCGGTGTCACAATCTGGATGACGAGGCCTTCGCCTTCATCTTCCCTTGTAATTTTCGCTGACGAGAACATCCGCGATTGCGGGTTTCCGTCTTTGATGTAAGTGACAAGATCTTCACCGGTCACTTCGATTTCTTCCACTTCAGCTTCGTCTCCAACACTCAGGCTATCGGAGACACTTGCTTTTTCATCTTCAGTGAGATTTCCTCCATAAACGACGATCGGCACACCCAATTTTTCATTAATGCCGACATTTGCCGCTGCCATCGCTGGAGTAAGTGTTGATACGATTAAGATCATTGCTATGATTGCTATCAATTTTTTCATCTTTTATTGCCCCTTTCATAGGAATAATACGAATCCGCTCCGGAAAGGTTGCATCAATGCTGCTGAAGTTTCGTCCAGCCTTCTTCCTGAACAATCCTGCGGTCTTTATAAAGTCTGCCCAAAGCACGCTTGAATGCTGCTTTGCTCATACCGAACATTTCCTGGATTTCATCGGGCGAGGATTTATCACTGAACGGCATCTGGCCGCCCGATTCAGTCAAATAACGCAAGATGGTTTCTGCGTCATCCGATAAACGCTCCTGTTTGCGCGGAAGCAGGGAACCGTTCAATGTGCCGTCGTCTTTGACGCCAATGATTCGGACCGTTTTTTCTTCGCCAAGGCGCGGTTCTTCTTCCCGCTCTGTTTCATGCACAAAGATTCTGTACATTTCAGGAACGGAAATCATGAAGGTCCCAACCGGCAGCAAGCGGTATGCACGAGCCTTCAAATCCTGATTATAGACAGAAGTCGGCGCAGGAACAAATAGTTCATTGACCTTTTCTTCTGTTGCCATACGTCCGTATAAATCGCCGAAACGGTCAGTCCGCAAAGTCATGAAAATGTGGTCGCCCGGCTGCGGCCATAGCTCTTCGAATTGCGGCAGATCTGCCGGCAATAAATACACTTCACGAGTTGTACCGATATCCACTACCGCTCCTTCACGTTTGGAGATTTTCAGCACTTTTGCCCAGCCGTAGACGCTTGGCAGAATATGCGGAATCATCGGCGTTGCCGATACGCCGCCCTGGCGGTTGCGGTAAAGGAAAACTTCAATCTCTTCCCCGATTTCCTGACCTTCTTCGATTTCCGATTCATTCATCAGAACTTCATCGCCCGAACCGTCTGTTAAGATCCACTGGGAACTTGAACGGTCTTTTACTTTCAATACTGCTTTTTCACCTGGATGCAATGGCATAATGAAACCTCCTGTTTTGTTTAACTGTTCTTTTCTTCATTCTTGAGTTTTTCCAGCTTTTCGATCAATTGCGGATCTTCTTCCAGCACCTGCACAAGATCAGCAATGCGATTGATCGAATTCCAGCTCAGATGATGTTCAATTCCTTCCACATCATCGTAGATGCGTTCTTCTTCGACTCCGATTAAACGAAGGAACTGCTCCAGCAGGTCGTGTCTTTTGACAAGCCGTTTGCCCAACTTCTGGCCTTGCGGCGTCAACACCAGCCCCCGGTAGCGTTCATAGATCAGATAACCGTCCTTATCAAGCTTCTGCACCATCTTCGTTACTGATGACGGCAGCACCGATAAAGCTTCGGCTATATCCGATACACGGGCATAGCCTTTCTGTTCTATTAATGAGTATATGATTTCAATATGGTCTTCCATACTTGGAGTAGGCAAAATTCGTTCCTCCCTAACGTAGCTATCCTCAGTTTACTATACCCTCCGCCGGCGAACAACTGAGCTTTATTCAGCGATCAGCTGAGTTTTTTTAAAAGGAAAGGTTTGCTCGGTATTTTTCAGGGGTACATATTACTATCTAAGCAGAAAGGTCGGTGAGAACACATGGCTCGTATTTTATGGATTATTCTTATAGTTATTTTAGCAATTTGGTTGATTGGATTTTTAATGGACGTTGCCGGAGGATTAATTCACCTTCTATTAATCGTAGCAGCTATTATTTTAATCGTGAACTTAATTTCCGGAAGGAAAGGCGTATAGAAGAAGAGACGGCGAGGGCAATCCTCACCGTCTCTTTTTTTGCACTTTTATCGGTCCGAATAAAATATATACCGGCCCATTCAGTTTTGTTACTCGCTAATCTTCGAATAAACGCATGTATCGCGCACTTTGTTGTCCACTCGGGAAATCGTTTCATTGCGCAGGATACCTTCGAGCCTGAAGTCCAGCCGTTCAGCAACTGCCCGGCTTCTGACGTTATCCGGATCACATTTGATCTCCACCCGGTTTGCCCCAAGTTCCTCGAACGCAAAACGCGTAATGCGTTCGACCGCTTCCGTCACATAGCCTTTTCCTTCAAACCGGTTGTCGACCCAATAGCCGATTTCAAATTTCCGCACTTCCCAGTCGATGCGATGAAGGCCGCTTGACCCGATGAATTCCCCGGTTTCTTTCAGGAAAAAGTGGAGGCGCAAATCTTTGCGAAGCTGGAAATCAGCAGCCGCTTCGATCAGGTTCGCTTCAATCTGTTTCAGATCCGGCTTTTTCTGGGCAAACGGCATCCAGGGCCGCAACGAGTCGATTGAATGCTTGATGGCTTCATAACTATGGATTGCATCTTCCCGGCGCGGCGCCCGGATCAAAAGCCGGGAGGATTCAAAGCTTTCCGGAAAATCGAGCAGTACCGGATTGAATAGCGGCACTGATGGCTCCACTATAGTATCTTCCCACAGGACCGGCGTCGTTATCCCCTGCTGCCAGTCTTCGCGGGTCATGCCGTAAGTGACCGCATCGAAATAGCGATTTTCTTTGGTGGAAAACCAGGCTTGGCGAATATGGCCTTCTTTAACGAAACCAGTGCGTTCGAAAGCTTTGCGCATCGCAAAATTATCGTGTCGCGTATGGCCTTCCAGCCGGATTTTCTTTTCAGGAAGCGAAAAAACAAAATCGGCGGTCATTTTTAGCGCCTTTGGCCCGTAGCCTTTGCCGCGGTAAGGATCAGCAATGCGCAAATCGAATAGCGGGATGTCATCCTGCAGATCAAATATTTTCACAAGGCCTACTTGCTCACCTTCATCATTTTCCACCCAAAATGTTGTCACCTGATCAGACTGATAGCCGCCTTCTTCGATCGTCTTTTGTATTAACGCACGGACAGGATGCTCCTGGCCATGATAGGGCCAGGAGTTCGTCGTCATAAAATGAATCAACTGTTCCTGTTCTTCCATTGTCCACTCAGTTAATTTCAATACAAATCCTCCAAGCATGCATAGCTTACTTTTGAACTTTCACCAGGCGCAGAGCATTCAGAATTACAAGCAGGGTCGCTCCCATGTCCGCGAAAATCGCAATCCACAAAGTGAGCCAGCCCGGAATGATCAGCAGCAAAGCAATAACTTTCAGTCCCAAAGCAAACATGATATTTTCCTTTATTATACGCAATGTTTTGCGGCTTAGTCGAATGGTATATGGAAGTTTTTCAAGATCATCAGCCATCAGCGCAATGTCAGCTGTTTCAAGCGCCGCATCCGTACCGGCGCCGCCCATTGCAATGCCCACTGTCGAAGCTGCAAGGGCCGGTGCATCATTGATGCCGTCGCCAACCATCGCGACGCGGCCGTATTGCTGCTGAAGTTCGCGCACTGCAGACAGTTTGTCCTGCGGCATCAGCCCTGCACGGACATCAGTCACACCGATTTCTGCTGCAATGGCATTTGCTGTTGCGGGATGGTCACCGGTCAGCATAATGGTGCTGCCGATACCCATCTCTTTCAGCTTTTGTATGATGCCTGGGCTTTCAGTACGGACGGCATCTGCGACGGCAAGAATTCCAATCAGCGATTCCTTCGTGAATACCGCCATGACCGATTTTCCGCTTTGCTGAAGTTTATGGCCATGTGCCGGAATCTGCAAGCCGAATTCTTCCGCCCACAGCAGGCTGCCGATGTGGATTCTCTGCCCTTCAACTTCTGCATAAGCACCTTTGCCGGTAATCGACTGGAAACCTTCGGAAGGAAGGATGTGCGGAGCTTCTTTTCCGATCGCACGAGCCAAAGGATGCTGCGACATCGCTTCGGCTGAAGCCGCCAGCTGCACCAGCTGTTGTTTTGTGTAGCCCTTCTCCGGAATAGCATCCGTCATTTCAGGGTAGCCTTTTGTCAGCGTGCCGGTTTTATCAAACGCAACGGCATTGATGCGCCCTGTTTCCTCCAAGTGAATACCACCCTTGATGAGGACCCCTTGCCTCGCCGCATTGCCGATTGCCGTAACAATAGCGACCGGCGTTGAGACGACAAGTGCACACGGACAGCCGACGACCAGGACAGCTAATCCCTGGTAAACCCACAGTTGCCAGTCACCCGTCAGATACCCCGGAACCAACGCCACTAAAAATGCGATGCCGATGATGGCCGGTGTATAATATTTCGCAAATTGATCGACGAATTTTTGCGACGGCGCTTTTTCCGCCTGAGCTTCTTCGACGAGGTGGATGATTTTCGCAATCGTTGTATCTTCCACCCGTTTGGTGACAGTCACTTCAAGTGCGCCTTCTTCGTTCATCGTGCCCGCAAAAACATCGGCTCCCGGCGTTTTGACTTCCGGAATCGATTCGCCGGTGATGGCCGCTTGATTGACAGCAGACTTACCGCGTAAAACGACGCCATCCATAGCGATTTTCTGACCCGGTTTAACGATCAGCACGTCGCCGATCCGGACTTCTTCCGTATCCATTTCCAGCAGTTCGCCGCCCCGCTGGATCAATGCACGCGCCGGCGCCAAATCCATCAGTCCGCGGATTGACTGGCGCGCTTTGTTCATCGAGAAGGATTCAAGGGCTTCACTGATCGCGAATAAAAACACGACCACCGCGCCTTCGCGCCATTCACCGATAATTGCTGCTCCGATGACCGCAATCGTCATCAATGTTTTCATATCAAATTCAAAGCGGCTGAGATTCATCAGCCCGGTACGGAACATATGGTAGCCTCCGATCAACATCGAACCGCCGAACAGCCCGATTGCCCATGGATCTCCTTCACTTGTCTGGAAAGACAGGATAACTCCGGCAATCAGCAACAGGAATGAAATTGCCGTTTCGATTGTCTGGCGGCGTTTATAGATAGGGGTGTGTTCGACTCTCGCTTTTTCCGGATAGACCCGGATATGGTCGAAAGCACCGGCTCGCTCCAGTTCCTCGATTGAAACATCCCCGTCCACCGTCAGCTTGGATGCACCGAAGTTCAAATCGACTTTTTTGATATCAGGCAGGCTGCGGATATTCTTTTCGAATTTAGCGGCACAATTTGTACAGGACAGATTTTCAAGGCGATAGGTTTTAACCAATTTCCTCACCCTCTTTCGCATGTTCATGTGCAATGGTCACCAGCTGGTGTACGTGTCTGTCTGACAGTGAATAAAAAATCTGCTTGCCCTTGCGTTCAGACTTTGCCAGTTTCCGGTCTCTCAGGTAGCGCAGATGGTGGGAAGCTGTAGCTGTGGAGCCATCAATGACTGCCGCAATATCGCAGACACACATTTCTTCTTCTATTGTTAACGCGAAAGCGATTTTCAGACGTGTCTCGTCCGCCAATGCCTTGAAGAGAGTTGCGACATCCGACAGGTCCGTCATTTGCTTTTGAACGTTCTTCACTTTTTCAGGATGATCTTTTGATACTTCGCAAATCTCTTTCATATTGTGCCCCCCTGAATCAATCAAACCATCGTTTGATTGTTTTCTTTAGTGTAATCCTCCTGCTCACAATAGTCAAACGTCCATTTGATTGTTCTGAATCCAGTCGAAAAAAGGAAATATCCGCTTTGTTGTCGAATAACCTTTCTAAGGTTTTCCAGATGAAGGGGGAATGGGGATGTACCAAAAGATACTATTGGCGGCTGACGGTTCAGAACACTCGAAACGCGCTGCGGCTGAAGCGTTGAAAATGGCAAAAATGTTTCAGGATGCTGCCGTGACCTTGCTTTATGTAGTGGATTATGAAAAAGCGCGAACAGAAGTGATGCATGACAAACAAGTCGACGAAATGCATTACCACCGGCGCCAACTGCTGCTGCCGCTTGAAGAAATTTTCAGTGCTGCAAATATTCCTTTCGAAACCAAAACGCTGCACGGCACTCCGGGACCGACAATCATCCGCCACGCCAATGAAAACAGCTACGACATCGTTTTTATCGGCAGCCGGGGACTCAATGGTTTTCAGGAAATGGTGCTCGGCAGTGTCAGCCATAAAGTGGCTAAGCGTGTGCATGCCCCTGTAATAATCGTTAAATAAAAGAGGCTGGAAACGGATGCGTTCATCCGTTTTCAGCCTCTTCTTAATTAAAATATTGTATACGCCAGGACAAACAATCCCAAGCCGCCAATCAGATTCGCTGCCAGATAAGAAATGCCTGCCAGCCAATTGCCGTCCTCGAAATCCTTTACCGCATCCAGCGCCATCGTCGAAAACGTCGTAAACGCACCAAGAAATCCGGTCAGCCAGAAAACTGACAGATTGCCACTGGCAACAAAAGCGCCGATGACGAACGAACCCAGAACATTGACCAGTAAAGTGGCGATTTTCGGTTGCCGCCAGCGGTTCTCCATAACCAGATAGAACAAATAGCGGGCCATGGCGCCAAGGAAACCACCAAGCGCGATTTCAATCAGGCTCATTCCCTCACCCCTTTCCGGCCAAGCCATAATCCGGCTATTGCTGCTGCCACCGCCGCTGCGGTCATTGCCACACCGTAAACAGCACCGGCCACGACCGAAGACTCAAGTTCCCGGAACCAATCATTCGAGAAGGCCGAAAAGGTGGTGAATGAGCCCAATAAGCCTGTCGAGATGAACAGCCGCAGTTCCGCTGATTTTCCGCTGAGTTTCATAACTGCAAAGCCGATCAGGAAACTGCCGATAATATTGACGGCCCACAGACTGAAAGCCCCCGGAACCGCTGCGTATATCCAGACACGAAGCAGCGTGCCGGCCATTCCGCCGAATCCTACTGCCAACATCCTTTTCACATCAAAAACCCCATATCTTTTTTAAAAATAAGTTTAAAATAAATAAATTTAGTAGTCGATATTCCGCAAAACAGCTGCGCTTGCCTGGGGGCTTGCGCTGAGCTAACTCGTGCTCGTTACACTTCGCCCGAGTGGATCTCAGCACTTCGCTTGGCCCCCTGGGCGTCTTCGCTGTTTTGCTCCATATCTCTAGAGACTTCTCTGAGCGCCGGCGCGCCTCAGGACTGAGCGAAGCAATAAGACGAGTGCTCTTCTCGGCTTATTGCGGGAGCCAAGGTGTGCCATACGAAGATGGCACCTCCTTTGCGACGAGCAGTGCGCAGAAGCATAATCTTTGCCCTTGTCCAAAGCGCCGAAGTGATTATATACATTATTCTTTAATTCCACTGATTTAGCCATTATAACTTACTCAGCAATGAGTGTTAAGGTCGAGCCTTCTGCCGAACCGTCAATCGGTGTTTCATGATAATTGCCATGTGCCCATTTATCGACCTGGTTATGGAAGAAATCCGATTTCATGTGACCGCTGAGCCCCGGTCCGACAATATGGTGGGCACTCGATAAATCGGACAGATCGGCGACAAAACGCCATGCAGCACCGTGGTCGACATTGCCTTCCTCATCGAAAGCCGCTGCCTGCACCGTAATATTCGAACCGCCAAGCGGCAGCGGATCCGGATTCAGGAAACCTTCGAATATCGGTGAAGCACCGGCAAGGGGATGCGGGAATGTCAGTTGATGATAATCTCCCCATTGCCAGTCTCCCGGATCACCGCCAAAGTCGTCTTCAATTTCAGCCAAACTTGTTTCCAGCGCATCTGTCAGCCATTTCTCCGCGCCTCCGTATTCACTGACCCAGACACCCTCATCGCCGGCAAACGAATCACGCATCATCTGATCCGTAATGTGGTTTTTCCCGGGCATCAAGTCATAGACATCTTCCGGGAAACTATCCGCGAGCAGCGTATGCGGCAGCTGTTTCATCCATTTATGGAATATGAGCGGCGCCGGCTGGTCGGCGTGATCCACTCCATCCCAATCTTCCAGCAGCGCAAGAACTTCTTCGTATTCATCCGTTTCTGCTCTGACTGCGTCCATCATTTCTGCCAGAAATTCCTCGGCATACAGATTCTTCTTATCCATCTGAAGCTCCATCATATCTTCCGGCGTCAATTGGTCGGATGCTTCCAGCACTTCCGCAATCCGTTCATAACGATAAGGCTGTGCCCAAAAATCAGTGATATGGTATTCATAGGAATCATCCACTATTTCATTATTTGCCGTGGCAATAAAACCGCTGTCCGGATTCACAACTGTCGGCAGTTCATCAAACGGCACATAGCCTTCCCACCCGTAATCGGAGGAATCCCCCGGCACCGGCAATTGGCCATCTCCTGATTTACGGATTGGAATACGGCCATTTGCTTTATAGGCAATGGTACCGTCCGTTGCGGCAAAGACGAAGTTTTGTGCGGGTGCCTGGAAATCTTCCAATGCGGTTTCAAACTCGTCCCAATTGGATGCTTTGTTAAATGCCAGCACTCCCTGTAATTCCAGTGTCGGCTCAAGCGCCGTCCATTGCATCGAGAATAGTGCTCCCGGTTCTTCTTCGTCATAAAGCAGATCTGAAATGATCGGGCCGTGGCGTGTTACGACCACTTCGAAATCAATGGTTTCACCGTCTTTCACGTGAATCGGCTCTTCACGGACTTCCGCCTGCTCCCATTCGCCGTCATAGCGGAATTGAGTCGGATCTTCAGGATTCGGCGTTTCAATGTAGAGATCCTGGACATCCGGGCCTACGTTGGTCACGCCCCATGCCACTTCTTCATTGTGCCCGAGAATAATGCCTGGCACTCCGGCGAAAATGACGCCGCTGACATTCTGTTCCGGGGATTTCAAATGCATCTGATACCAGATCGAAGGCGTGCTCAAACCGAGATGTGGATCATCCGCCAGGATTGGCATGCCGCTTTCTGTCTTGTCGCCCGAAACGACCCAGTTATTGCTGCCATTGAATTCATTCGGCACAAGCGACGCGTCGAACTCTCCGGCCACTTTTACCTGCTGGCCGATGTTGGCTTCAATGACCGACCGCGCGTCTTCCGGATATTTGATGAACAATTCTTTCGCCTTGTCTTCCGGAAACTCACCGAGCGCCCAGTGACGCACCGCAAGCGATGACCAGTTGCCGCCAAGGTCATATGCCATGAATTTCCCGATGGCGAGCGAATCGACCGGCGTCCATTCCTCCGGCTCGTAGCCCAGCAGACTGAACTCGTAGCTCAAGGTATCATTTTCCTTTGCCTCGCCAATAAAGGCGTTAACTCCTTCTGCGAACCATTCGAGTACCTGCTTCGATTCTTCATCGTATCCTTCCCATGATTTTTCGGCAGCATCGCGCAGACTGAATGTACGGAAAAATTTATCCGTATCGACAGCCGCAGCTCCAACCGCCTCAGCAAGACGACCGCTTGCCTGGCGGCGTGACATATCCATCTGGAACAACCGGTCCTGCGCGACGACGTACCCTTGCGCACGATATAAATCAGCATCCGACTGCGCTTCGATATGCGGCACGCCGATACCATCCCGCACTACCGTAACATTTTCATCCAATATGGAAACCTTCATCTCTCCACTAATCACCGGTTCAGATTTCCCTATGTAAGCGTTAACATAAATGAGCCCGATAATGGCGATTGCCAATAAGACTCCTATTGTTCCCAGCACCCATTTGAGCCATTTTCTCTTTTTCGGCTTTTTATCCATTCTTCTTACGCCCCCTTTTCAACATCTTATTTTTATTCGACCTGAAGCCCACAGATTCCTTCTATATAAAAAAAGCCCGCAAATTTGCGGGCTAGTTTACGATGTCCTCTTCGCCGAGGACCATCTTCACTTTTGAAACTTGTTTTTTCTCCGTCAAAACGTATAACACGTCTCCGACTTTAAGTTTTGTTGTACCTGTTGGCATCACGAGTCTGCCGGAACGGATGATTGCGCTGATCAAGGTTTGTTTCGGCAAGCCGATCGTCTGCACAAGCTGGCCGGCGAACGGCGACTTGCTCGTCAATTCGACTTCCAGCATTTCGGCATTCGCTTTGTCCATCGACACCAGTTCCAGTGAATGGATGCGTTTAGGAGATGGTCTGCCGTTGAGTTTCAGCTTATTGGCAACGTATGGAATTGTCGAGCCCTGCAGCAAAGCCGAAGTCAGAACGATAAAGAATACGACATTGAAGAACAGGAAACTGTTTTCCAGACCAGCGAGCATTGGGAAGGTCGCGAGTACAATCGGTACGGCACCACGAAGACCGGCCCAGGACATGAACAATTTTTCATTCAATGAATAATCGAAAAAGACCGTCGAGACAAAGACTGCAATCGGACGAGCCACAAAGATTAATACGAGTGACAGGATCAGACCTCTCCAGATCAAGTCCCAATCAGCCAATTGACTAGGGAAAACAAGAAGCCCAAGAATAATGAACATCAGAATCTGCATAAGCCATGCAAGTCCTTCATTGAAACTGATGATCGAGTAACTGTGCGTCAAGTCGCGCGTTCCGATGACAAGCGCCGCAAGGTATACTGCCAGCAGGCCGCTGCCTCCAAGAATCGCGGTAAAACTGTAGATGAAAATAGCAAAGCCAACAGACAGCACCGCATAAAGTCCGGATGCGTTCAATTTGATTCGATTTATGGTCCACGATGCGAAAAGGCCGAGAACAATCCCAAGAATCCCCCCGACACCCATCTGCAGAACAAAACTGCCGAGCATCGTAAAGACAGAGGACTCCGGAATAAGAATCAGCTGGATGAAAGCGATTGTCAGGAACATCGCCATCGGATCGTTGGTGCCCGATTCCGCTTCAAGCGTCGAAGAGATTCTACCTTTTATATTTTGGCCAGCGAGCACCGAGAAAACAGCGGCCGCGTCGGTGGAACCAACAATCGAACCGAGCAGCAGGGCTTCAAGAACTGTGATGCCAAGGACGTAATAAGCAGCAACTGCGACCACTGAAGTTGTGATTAATACTCCGAGTGTCGCTAGAACGAGTGAGCCGCCAAGAACCGGCCGTATATTTTTCCATTGGGTTTGAAGTCCACCTTCAAACAGGATGATAATTAAAGCAAAGACGCCGACCAGTTGGGCAACTTCTGCGCTGGAGAAATAAATAAGTCCTGAAATATCACTGCCGAGGATCATTCCGATGATCATGAAGAGAACGAGGGATGGGACTCCGGCGCGTGCTGAAACTTTTGTCATCAGCACACCCATAAGGAGAAAAACGCCGCATATAAGGATCATTCCGTTAATTGTATAGTCTATCTCCATCAGCTCCCCGGGTTTTTTACTATTCAATTATAGCATATTTTTAGGCCATTAAAAAAACGGGAACCTCTGTTTCAAGGATCCCCGTTGTTCACTCACACTGTGTCATCGCCGACAATTTTTACTTCAAGTTCCAAATCGATGCCAAACTTTTCAAATACTGCAGATTTCACCATTTCTATTGTCTGGATATAATCATTTGCAGTTGCATTATTTTTGTTGACGATAAAGCCTGCATGTTTCGTCGAAACTTCCGCTCCGCCGAAACCTTTACCCTGCAAGCCGCTTTCCTGTATCAGCTTGCCTGCAAAATTACCCGGTGGACGCTTGAATACACTGCCCGCCGAAGGGAATTCGAGCGGTTGTTTAGACTCCCGCTGATAGGTAAGGTCCGCCATTTTTGCATCGATGACATTCTGATCTCCTTTTTCAAGACCAAATTCCGCAGAAAGGACATAGAATCCTTCCTTTGTAATGACGCTTTTGCGATAATCCATTTCAAGTTCTTCTTTTGATAAGAAAAGCTTTTCACCTTCTGGTGTCAAAACCGTAGCCTGAATAATTATATCCTTGATCTCACCGCCGTACGCCCCTGCGTTCATCGCCATCGCACCACCGACAGAACCGGGTATGCCACAGGCAAATTCAAAGCCCGTCAACATATTGTCGGCTGCAGCTTTGGAGACTTTTTTAATGTTCGCTCCGCCCTGCGCATAGACTTCGAGTCCGTCAATACGAATTTCATTGAGGCTTTTCAGGTTCAGGACAATTCCACGCACGCCGCCGTCCCGCACGACCATATTCGAGCCGTTACCGAGCAGCAATAGAGGAATATTATTTTCATAAGCATATTTTACTGTGTAAGCAGTTTCATCTTCATTCGTAGGCGATACAAAAATATCAGCCGGTCCGCCCATTTTTGTAAGAGTATGGAGATAGAGCGGCTCGTCGATTTTCACGTGGCTGTCCGCCACAAATCGGCGAAGGTCTGATAACCATCTTTCTTTCGTCATTCCAAGCAAATCCCTTCTAAACTTTTAACTTCTAATAGTATCTGTTTTTTTTGAGCATTTGACAAGCTTTTATGACCAGTTACGTCCAAAAGTCCAATAAAATATTTATCTCGAATTCGAGAATAATTAATTAAAGTATATTGACATCAAAGTTTTATTGATTTATAGTAAGCTTAGAAATAAAAATATTGGAGGAAATTACACATGAAAAAGTGGACAGTAGACGCAGTACATTCCGAAATTGGTTTCTCGGTAAAACATATGATGGTATCAAAAGTAAAAGGCTCTTTCGCATCATACGATGCAACAGTGGAAGCTGACGAAGCGGATCTTCAAGGCGCTTTAATCGATTTCAAAGTCGACGTGGCAAGCATCAACACAAACAACGAAGACCGCGACAACCACTTGCGTTCAGCAGACTTCTTCGATGCTGAACAACACCCGCACATTACATTCAAAGCAAACGAAATCGCTAAAAAAGCGACGACGAATATGAATTGACAGGCGATTTGACGATGAAAGGTGTTACGCGTCCTGCCACTTTTGAAGTGGGATACGGCGGTAAAGGCGTTAACCCATGGGGCGTCGAAGTTGTAGCATTCAGCGGCGAAGGTAAAGTAAACCGTAAAGATTTCGGCCTTACCTGGAACCAGTCTCTTGAAACAGGCGGCGTATTGGTAGGCGAAGACATCAAGATTTCATTGGAACTCCAAGCCAATCCAGCGTAATTTTATAAAAACACAGAAACAGGAGCTGCAGTTAAATCTGCAGCTCCTGTTTTGGCTGTCGAGAAACCAATAACTTCTCTAATCATTTCGCTCTAGGCGGACGCTTTCACGGGGAGCGGCCTAAGCCTACTCGCTTGCTTCGAAACCCGATGCTCCTGCAGTGCCTGCGCTTCGTCGCAAAGGTTTGACCGAATGTGTATTCTTTAATAGAAGGTAATCTGAGATATGGAGCAAAACAGCGCAGACGCCCAGGGGAGCAGGCGAATGCCGACGAAGTGCAAGATCCACTCGGACGAAGTGAAACGAGACCGGGTTAGCTCAGCGCGAGCCAAGAGTTGGCCGAAGGTAGTTCGGCCGAGTCTTTTCGACGAAGCTAGCGCAGCGATGCAGGAGCAGCCTTAAAATCGTGCTCCTGCAGTGCTACGCACTTCGTCGCAAAGGCAATATCCTCGCAGGCGTCGGATACTGCCTTCGAAGCTGTTTTGCGGAATATCGGTTTCCATATTCCTTTCTCAATAAGCTGCAATGAATCTGCAGCTCCTTTTTTGTCGCTATTCAAATACCTACTCCTCAATCCGCTTGAGCGGTTTGACGGCCGGGCCTTCCAGCACTTCGCCCTTATAGGAGAAGCGGGAGCCGTGACATGGACAATCCCATGAGCGCTCGGCGTCGTTCCATTTCGTCTCGCAGCCCATATGGGTACAAGTGGTATCCACGAGATGCAATTGGCCATATTGGTCGCGGTAGCCGCCACCTGCACCTTTCGAGGTTTTAACGCTCGCCCCTTCCCCTTTGCCAAGGGAATCGGGCGTTTTCATCGGTTTTTTCAATTTGCCTGTGACCAGTTCCTTAGCCACCGAGGCATTATCTTTCACGAAACTTGCCATATCGACCGCCTTCATCTTCGTACGTGTTGGATCGTAAAGGGACGCATAGCGGTTTTCATTGCCAAGAACCTGGTCGCGCAACAGCATTCCGGCAAGAGCGCCATGAGCCATGCCCCATTTGTGGAAGCCTGTTGCCACGAGAATATTTTCATAACCCACGGTGCTGGTGCCGATGTAAGGAAGTTTATCGAGTGTCGTCATGTCCTGGGCAGACCAGCGGTAAGGGATGCTTTCCACGCCAAAATATTCGTCTCCCCATTCAGCCAGCTTCTTGTAATTTTCCATCGTATCGCCTGTATGTTTACCGGAGCCATGATCTTCCCCGCCAATCAATAAGAGTCGCTCTCCGTTATCATCTGTGGTATAGCGCAATGAACGGCTTGGCATATCGGTGCTGATATACATATGCTTCGGCATGTCGCCTTTCACTTTTGCTGCCAACACATAGGAGCGTTCAACCGACAGTCGCGCAAAATACATCCCGTCTGCGTCATTGAATGGATAATGTGTTGCGACAATCACTTTATCGCATGATAAATGGGACATGTTTTCCGTCTGGATCACCGGGTTTTTTTTGCTGAGAATTTTAATCGCACGTGTTTTTTCGTAAACGGTTCCGCCGAGGCGTTCAAATTCTTTTACGAGCCCCGCCAAAAATTTCACAGGATGAAATTGTGCCTGGTTGCGCATAACGATGGCTTCTTTCACGGCAAATGGCAATTCCACTTCCTGCTTCGCTAAGCCCCCCGGAATACCAAGCTGTTCATAAGCTTCCGCTTCTTCCTCGATTTTTTTCGCCCCGGCTTCCGTATTTGCGTAAACGAAAGCATCCTGATGTTCGAAGTCACAGTCGATGCCGAGTTCTTCAGCTGTATTCTTTATAAATTCCAGGCCTTCCAAATTGGCATCATAGTATTTTTTTGCTTCAACTTCCCCGGACATTTTGATCAACGGAGCATAAAAGAGATCGTGCTGTGCTGAAATTTTTGCGGTCGTATAGCCTGTAACGCCATCCACCAGTTTGCCCGCATCGATCAAGGTCACTTTTTTTCCTGCTTTCGCCAATAAATAAGCACTGATGATTCCGGCAATACCGCCGCCGACAACCCCTACTTCCGTGGACTCGTTTTTTTGCAGTTGCGGGTAATCGGGAATGTCCTTGAAGTCTCGCCAATAGGATTCTTTTGATTCTGAAATGTTCAAATTTTCATTATTCATCGCCGCGTAATACCTCCTAATATTGTTATTTAACTCCTATGTACCCTTCCTCCCGGAAAATAAGCGCAAAGAAAAACCCGGAAACGCAAATGCGCTTCCGGGTTTTGGGGGAATGTTTATTAAGCTCTTACTTTTTCAAATGATTGAGCCATCTCTTCGACACGTTTCATGCCGTCTTCGATGATTTCCTGTGCTTTATCAGGATACATATTGTGGCCTTCGATAATTACTTCTTCAATGTCTTCGATACCGAAGAAATTCATGATCATGCGGATATAATTGACGCTCATTTCACTTGGTGCCATTTCCGGAGACGAATAAATGCCTCCGCGTGCGTTCAAAATAATGACTTTCTTTTCCGGTACAAGACCTTGCGGGCCATCTTCCGTATATTTGAAAGTTACGCCTGCACGGTAGACGTAATCGATGAAAGTCTGAAGCGGCGCAGGGATAGTTTTATTCCATAATGGGAACGCGAAAACCACTACATCGGCATCAAGAAAAGCATCCATTGCTTTATTGGCTGCAGTCAAAATGCGTTGTTCAATATCGTTCAATTCTTCGGCTTGTGCTGATTTTTGCATAGCGTCGAAGAAATCCTGTCCGAAATAAGGCATATCTTCTTTAAAGACATCAAACGTTTTAACGTTCGCGTCCGTTCCCACATTATCCATAAATACGTCGTACATTTTACTTGAAATGCCCTCTGATGCGGGGCGGTTATTGGCTTTTACTACTAAAACGTTCACGAAAAACAAAACTCCTTTATTTCCTGATATTATTTATCTCAAATTAAAGACTTTCTAATTTTAATTACTTATGGAAGCTCAGTCAATTAAACTGCCTGCTCCACTCACTCCGAGTTGCAGGAATCTCCTGTACAATAGCTGGTTTCTTTATCACCAAGCGGTTTCAGTGCCGGCCTTAAGCCTTCTTCATCAGCGATCTGCTTGAGCGAATCGACGAAAGCTTCCAGTGGCTGCGCACCAGAAATGGCATATTTACGATTGATAACGAAGAATGGAACGCCCTGCACGCCTAATTGGCCTGCTTCCGCAATGTCCTGTTCGACGTCCGTCTTGAAATCTTCAGAATCCAGGACGATTTTCGCTTCATTGCGCGGCAAACCGACTGCCTCTGCATTATTCAATAAGATTTCCTGCTCACCTATATGTTCAGCATTGATGAAGTAGGATTTCAGCAGCTGCTCAGTCAAAGCTGCATCCAATGATTTCGTTTCCGCCCATTTCACGAGACGGTGTGCCGCAAGCGTATTCGCCTGGACCATATTGTCAAAGTCATATTCAAGTCCGACATTTTGCGCATGAAGAGCCACGCCTTTCGTCATTTCCTTTGCATGCTCTACGGATTGACCGAATTTGGCGGCCAGACTTTCATATACGGGAATGCTTGAATTTTCAGGTGTCGCCGGATCCAGCTGATAAGCTTTGAATGTAATTTGTGCCTGATTATTAAAACCAGTCTTTAAAAGTGCTTGTTCCAATGTGCGTTTGCCTATGTAACAGAAGGGGCACACATAATCAGACCAGATCTCAATTTTCAACATCTATATTCACCTCGCCACTTACTATATCAAGCAAAAATGCCGCGCTCAATCTTTCTGCCTGCAGAAAAGAAAAGCGACGGCGCCCGTTAAGCTCTGAAAGGCATAAGACGGACCAACGAAGTGGCGCTGCGCCGCGGAGTTGGGCTGGCTTATGACCCGAAGAGCTGGGCCGCCGGAGTCTGGACAATAGAAAAGCGACGGCGCCCGTTAAGCNAGCTGGGCCGCCGGAGTCTGGACAATAGAAAAGCGACGGCGCCCGTTAAGCCCCGACAAGCGCTGGAGGGCTTGAAAGTAATGGCGTTCTTTGCCATTACTGGCAAGTCCGAAGCGGCTCGAGGGGCTGGGCCGCTGGAGTCTGGACACCGCAATTTTTTCTAAGAACCTGCGCTATCCATCTTTCCCAATAAAAAAACTGACTCCCTCATGGGAATCAGCTTAAGGCTTCAGTAATGACCGGTACAATCTGCTTTTTGCGTGACACAATTCCTGGGAGCAGCACCCGATTATCCACTACACTCGATTTGAATGCTCCTTCGATAATATCGGATCTTCTGCCAAGAACAATCGCTTCCGAATCATTATTCAAAATATCTGTTACAACAAAAACAAAAAGATCAAGTTGCTTGTTGGTGATTGACTGTGCCATAAGAATTTCCAGTTCATCCTGCCGCCCGAGCACTTCTGAAACATCAATCGCATTAACCTGCGCCACTTCAAAGCGGTGGCTTCCCGCTTCAAACTCTTTCGAATCGAGGGAAATCAGATCTTCCAGTGTTTTATTGCTGAGATCCGCTCCGGCTTTCAGCATCGCCAAACCATATGCATCGACGTCCACTCCGGCAATTTCAGCCAATTCACGCGCAGCGCGCACGTCCTGCTCTGTGCAGGTCGGTGATTTGAACAACAGCGAATCGGATATAATGGCGGACAGCATCAACCCGGCAATATTTGCAGGTATTTCCACATCATTTTCCTTGAACAACTTCAAAAGAATGGTCGTCGTGCAGCCGACAGGTTCGGCGCGAAAGAATAACGGATCCGTCGTTTCAAAATTAGCGATCCGGTGATGATCGACCACTTCAATCACTTGGACTTCATCAATATCCTCGGCACTTTGCTGGCGCTCGTTATGGTCGACGAGTATCACCTGAGAAACTTCCTCAGAAACACGTCTTACCAGGCGCGGAGCTTCGAATCCGAATTCCTTCAAGGCGAAAATCGTTTCGTTATTCATTTCGCCGAGGCGGACCGGTTCCGCTTCCATTCCTGTTTCATTTTTTAGATACGCATATGAAATAGCTGAACATACCGAATCAGTGTCCGGATTTTTATGGCCTAATACTAAAACTTTTGACATTTTTATGCCTCCTGATCAAAGTTGGTTTCCGTGTAATTCTACCATAATTGCCTGCACAGCTGAACTTTCATAATAAATGGAACAGAATAAACTGGTCGCGTGAAGGTTTGTGAGACATTGTTTTAATTAGTTGAAAAAAATGTGGTATCAAAAACTTTTTGATAGTATTATATGACTAAGCCTTTTTTATTACTAAAATAGGTTAAATTGTAAATTTAGTAATTAGGTTGGAACAATTTTGAAAAAAATAATAAAAAATAAAATCTTTTTATTCAGAATAAAAGTTTTTTAGCATTAATGAACAAAATAATATACTTTGTAATAGTACTAATGGTATAATTAATACAATTAATCCAAAAATTTCTGAAGGGAAGTGAAAATATTGACTATAATTTTGGAAAAGAAATACATTCCGTTAGCAAATTACTTTTCATCTGCCACTAATGCAAAAATTAAACTCAGCTTTAACGAAATTGAACAGATTATGGGCCAACAATTGCCCAATGCCGCTTATCTGAACAGGAGCTGGTGGAAAAAAACCAAAGCACCCGCCAAGCATTTCCATGCATGGATGGATGCAGGTTATTTTGTCAGTGAAGTGGAGACGAATCGCCACGTCGTATTTGAAAGAATCGATGCTTCCAAAGGATCCCACGCCAATAATGGCAAAGGGGATGAAGATATTTTGCTGATCCGCAACGCCGAACACGGCGACGCCCGCTCTCTCGCCGCCCTTATGAAAACAGTTGAAGCCGAATCTGACTTTATGCTATACGGCAAGGATGAACGCATCCAGTCCACCCAAAAAGTCCGGAAACAAATAATCGAATGGCGCCAAAGCGGACATTCCACCATCTTTATCGCAATTTTGAACGGCGAACATGTCGGCTTTTTGACTGTAGTCGGCAATGCCGCCAAGCGCGCGGCTCACCGCGCAGAAATCTGTATCGGAGTCCAGGCGGACGCCCGGCGAAAAGGAATTGCCACCAAACTTCTGCAAAAAGGCGAAGAATGGGCCGCATCCAAAAATATCAGCCGGCTGGAATTGACAGTTGTCGAAAATGACAAGCCGGGCAGAAAATTATTTGAAAAAGCCGGCTATGTATCCGAAGGCATTCGCCAGGATTCCATGGTCATCAACGGCAAATATTACGACGAGATTTATATGGCCAAGTTTCTGGATTAAAAAAATCGTGTTTCTTCCCAAAATGGAGAGGCACGACTTTTTTATTTCGTTTGGAGAGTGCGCCCAACTTCCCCATCCCAGCACATCTTACTAATCACAAACCACTTTCTTTCCTCCCGCTACCAAAGATTCCACAGTAACTTCCGGCTCCGGCAACAAACTCAACAGGTGAATCAGCATCGGATAAAGTGCATGCCGTACATCGAGCGACCAAATCGTCCAGCGTCCCCGCTTTTCTTCGGTGACCAACCCGGCTGTTTTCAATTTCCGCATATGCTGGCTGACTGCCGGCTGCGTCATATCCAGTAATTCCGTAAATTCACAGATGCAAAGCGATTCGGTCGATAAGTATTTCAGGATCAGCATCCGGTTATGATCGCTGATTGCCTTTAAATATGATTCCATGGACAAATAATCCATTAAATGCACCTGCTTTCAAGAGTTTCGTCATTTATTGTATAAGTATCCACTTATTTAAGCAAGAAGGATCGGAGTGCGGAGCTTTTGTTTTCGCCCCCTAATTTCCCCATTAAAAAACCCCGACAGCCGAAACTGACGGGGTCATTAATTAATTGGTTTTATTTAGATGAATATTCTTCCAGTACGCGCAATGACTCGCGGTTGAACGCTGGAATGTCATCCGGATTACGGCTTGTCACCAATTGGTTTTGGCAAACAACCACTTCCTGATCGACCACTTTCGCACCAGCATATTCCATATCCGTCTGGATAGATTTGTAACCTGTTGCATCACGGCCTTCCAGCGCTTTTGCCGTAATAAGCAATTGCGGTCCATGGCAAATGGCGAAAACTGGTTTTTCCGCGTCCATGAATGCTTTCGTAAAGTTGACGAAGCGGTCATCTGCACGCAATTGATCGGGAGAGAACCCGCCTGGCAGGAACAAGGCATCGTAATCATTCGGGTCGGCGTCATCAATGCCTTTGTCGATCGACACGACAGCTTCCCCTTGTTTGCCCGTCACTTCTTTGCCAGCTTCTTTTTCAATCGTGAAAATTTCGTGACCCGCATCATTGAATGCTTTCGACGGATCGGTATATTCTACGTCCTCAAACATATTCGTTATTAGCGTTGCGATTTTTGCCACTATCTTTCACTCCTTTGGTTTTAAACTCTCCCTTATTATTCCACGGATAAATATTACTAAACATGGAGTTCAACGGAATTTTGATACGTAAGGATTGTCCTGTTCCCAAAACCGGTAAGGATAATCGACGGCTTCCTGCGAATTGCCGATGCCGACTCTAGGTCCGACTGAAACGGCATGAACCGGATCCCCTTGCGCTATATATAAGGGTTGCTCCGTAAAATGGTGGCCGTAATAATCCATAGTAATGCCCATCGCTTTTGTCAGTTTTCCGGGTCCGCTCGTCCATTGCCTGATCGGCAGGTGACGACCGCGGAGTTCCGCCATCAGGTCTATGCCTTCAACCGGTTCCACTGCACGTATGAGAATGGCACGCGGTGTGTCAACCTGGCCACTGACTACATTGATCAGGGTATGAGTGTGCATTTGATACGTATAAACAAGTCCGGCTTTGCCGAACATGATTTCTGTCCTTTTGGTTCTTCTATTGCCGAAACTGTGTGCTGCCCGGTCTTCCGCTCCCATATAAGCTTCCGTTTCGACAATGCGGCCGGCAACAATCCCGCCCGGCATCTCGTGGACAAGAATCTGTCCGAGCAGATTCCGCGATAATTCCAAGGTCGGCAAATCAAAAAAATCAGCTGTGACTGGTTTGAACATCGTACATCCCTCCAGCACCCATTATACCGGGTTGCTGCGGGTCACTGCATCGATCAGGGGTTCGATGTCCCCGATTTTATTGTCATGAAACGCTTTGACGATCGCCGAACCGACGATGAAGCCATCGACATCGTCGCGAAGCAAGTCGATATGCTCCTGCCTGGAAATGCCAAACCCCGCATACACCGGTACCGGGCTCTCTGCCCGCACAACTTTCATGAACTCTTTCACTTCCTGGGTCAGTTCATCGCGCACACCGGTAATTCCGGTCACGGTGACGGCATAGACAAACCCTTCGGCCGCATTCAAAATATCGTGCAGCCGATTTTCAGTGGTAGTGAGCGTCACCAGTTGGATCAGAGTGATTTCTGCATTTTTTAAGTAGGGTGCAACGAGCTGCTGATGCTCAAACGGCAGATCCGGAATGATGACCGCCGAAACTCCTGCATCACGGCAGGCTGCAGCAAAACGCTCCGCACCGTAACGGAGCACCGGATTCAAGTACGTCATGACAATCAACGGAATCTTCATTTCGAAATTCCAGCTCTTCATTTCCAATAAAACCTTATCGAGTGTCACGCCTTCGCTGAGTGCCCGATTGCCGGCTTCTTCGATCACCGGTCCATCAGCCACCGGATCGGAAAAAGGAATACCGATTTCAATTGCCGTTACGCCCGTGCCCTGCAAATATTCAACCTGGCCGCGGAGCCGGTCCAAGCCGCCGTCTCCCGCCATAATATAAGCGACGAATGCCTTGCCGCCGTCGTCCTTCAAAGTCTGTAATCGTTTCATGCCAGTCCCTCCAATTTTTCCGCATAGGTCGCCATGTCTTTATCGCCCCGGCCGGATACACAAATTACCAAGATTTCTTCCGGGCCCATGGCGGCAGCCACTTTTTCCGCTTCCGCTACCGCATGCGCGGATTCAAGCGCCGGAATGATCCCTTCGAGTCTCGACAGGGTAATGACAGAAGCCAGCGCTTCGTCATCTGTTACCGCTTTGTACTCGACCCGGCCGATATCCTCCAGGTGTACATGCTCCGGACCAACTCCCGGATAATCCAGTCCTGCTGAAATCGAATGCGCTTCCTGAACCTGTCCGTTGTCATCCTGCAACAATTTCATAAAGGCTCCGTGAAGCACACCTTCCGTCCCTTTGGTCAGCGTCGCAGCGTGCCTGTTCGTATCGACACCCTCACCTGCCGCCTCAACGCCAATGAGCCGGACACCTTCATCATTCACAAACGGGTGGAACATGCCGATTGCATTCGACCCTCCACCAACACACGCCAAAATAACATCCGGCAGACGCCCTTCTTTTTCCACAATTTGTTTGCGCGTCTCCTTGCCGATGACACTTTGGAAATCGCGGACCATCGTCGGGAATGGATGCGGACCAAGTGCTGAACCAATGAGGTAATGGGTGTCTCCTACATTTGACACCCAGTAGCGCAAGGCTTCATTGACCGCGTCTTTCAATGTAGCACTGCCTTTTGTGACGCTTTCCACTTTCGCGCCCAGCAGTTTCATCCGGAATACATTCAGTTGCTGTCTTCTGATATCTTCTTCGCCCATGAAAATAACGCATTCCAGATCCAGCAGCGCACAGATTGTGGCTGTTGCCACACCGTGCTGGCCAGCACCGGTTTCTGCAACGATTTTCCGTTTGCCCATGCGAATCGCCAATAAAGCCTGACCGATTGCATTGTTTATTTTATGGGCGCCGGTATGATTCAAGTCTTCCCGTTTCAAATATACCTTCGGTCCACCCCACGCTTCCGTAAGTCTTGCTGCAAAAGTGAGCGGCTGTTCGCGGCCGACATATTCCTTCAGATAATGATGATAAGTTGCCTGAAAGTCAGAATCCTCTTTCGCCTCTGCATAAGCCGCTTCCAATTCTTTCACTGCCCGCATCAATGTCTCCGGTACAAATTGTCCACCAAAACGTCCAAAAAATCCTGTTTCTTCTTTTGTTCCCGTTGTATGCTGCATCGAATCACCCTTTACAGTTTTTATAAAATTTTTTATTTTTTCGGCGTCTTTCTTTCCGTCCGTCTCGACACCACTGGAAACATCCACCATGTATGGAGCAAGCGAGCTGATTGCCGCCTCCACATTCCCTGTGTCCAATCCCCCGGCCACTATCAGCCTGCCTGGTTCGATGACAGCCTGTTCCAGTAAAGTCCAGTCAAACCTTCTGCCGCTTCCACCGCGATGTTGTATTCCCGGCGCGTCGACCAGCACATAATCTGCAATCGACTGCTCCAGCTTCCTTACATCATCTGCATCACGGATCGAAAACGCCTGAATCACCTTAACAGGAATGCTGCGAATCAAATCGTCCGTTTCATCACCGTGCAGTTGCACCATCGTTAACGGAACTTTTTGGATCGCCTCCAAAATTTCATCCAGGTCAGCATTGACGAACACACCGATTTTCTCTACCGAGTCAGGCAGTTCCGTCGCCAGGCGAGCAGCCTGTTCGATGGAAACCTTCCGGCGGCTTGGCGCAAAGACGAACCCTGCCGCGCCGGCTTCAGATGCCGCACGTACATGCTCGATTTCCTGCAACCCGCAAATTTTCACTTTTGTCATTTCTCCACCTCCGAAGAAGTGACAGACTCAATCCACGCGCCTGCGTCCGCCGAGCGCATCAGCGCTTCACCGACCAGGATGCCGGAAGCTCCCTTATTGAATGCATACGAGGCATCGCTTTCGGAAAAGATTCCACTTTCACTGATCAGCAGCGAATCCCCGCTGTCCGGAAAATGTCCAGCAATTTCCGCTGTCCGCTCCAGCGAAACTTCAAAGGTTTTCAAATTGCGATTATTAACCCCGATCAGTTCAGCGCCTAATTTAAGAGCAACATCAAGCTCCTCGCGGTCGTGGATTTCAACGAGCACTTCCAGCCCCTTCGCCTGAGCGTATGAATACAACTTTTCAAGCTCCCGCTGCTCCAATGCCGCAACAATCAATAAAATGATTGTGGCACCGGCATTTTTCGCACGGTCAATCTGGACGCTGTCGACGATAAAGTCTTTGCACAGCACTGGCACCGACACCAGTCGTGCCACCTTTTCCAGATCAGCCATCGAACCTTTGAAATACAATTCATCCGTCAAGACGGAAATTGCTGCGGCTCCGGCCCGTTCGTATATTTTCGCCTGCTCAGCAACATCAACGTCGATCCGGATGTTCCCTTTCGAAGGGGACGCCCGTTTGATTTCCGCGATGACACCGCGTCCATCTCTCAGCCGCTCCGCCAGGCGGAATTTTCCCGGAAAACCGTTTACTGAAGTTGATTCAACACCTTGATATTCTTTTATTTCCTTCCGTTTCGCCGCGATGATTTCATCCAATATCGTCATACCAGCACCCCCACAGCCTGGCGATGCGCATTGAATACGCGCGCCGTTTCACCCGAGACGATTGATTTTCTGGCCACATGAACGCCCTCGGCAATCGTGCCTGCTTTGCCGGCGGCGAAAAGTGCCGCACCGGCATTCAACGCTACGGTGTCAAGATACGCACTCTCTTTGCCATCGAGCACTTCCAGAAAAATCGCGGCATTGCGTTTGGCATCTCCGCCTCTGACAGCTTCGATTGGCGCAAGTTTCAATCCGGCTTCTTCGGGATGAAATTGAATCGCTTTTTTGCCATTTTCATCAAACAGCAATAATTCATTGGTGCCCGCCAGAGAAAGTTCATCCATTCCGCCAGCCCCGTGCACCATCACTCCGCGTTTTCTGCCGAGTCTCATAAGTGCGTCTGCCATCGGCTCCAGCATATCCCGGCGGTAAACGCCGGTCATCTGCACTTCGATCGGCAACGGATTGGCGAGCGGTCCGACCAGATTGAAAATGGTCGGCGTCGCAATGCTCTTCCGCACTGTTCGCAATTTCCCAAGAGCAGGATGGATTGCCGGAGCGAATAAAAATGCGATTCCCGTCTTGTCGATCAACTCCGGAATGGTTGCCGTGCCTGCTGTCGTCCCGATGCCCAACTCTTCCAAAACATCGGCGCTGCCGGTTTTACTCGAAACGCTGCGATTTCCATGTTTCGCGACTTTCATGCCGCAACCCGCCAGGACAAAAGCCGTCAGCGTACTGATGTTAAAACTGAATGAACGGTCCCCCCCGGTGCCGCACACGTCAATCAGTGATCCGCTGGTTTCGGGCAGTGTCACTGCTTTTGACCTCATGGCCTTGACCAGTCCTACCAGTTCATTTGCCGTTTCCCCTCTTTGATGCATTGCTTCAAGAAACCCTTTTATTTCACCATCAGTCATTTGTCCATCCAATATTTCCAGCGATTTATTGTACATTCTGTGCTCACTCAAACTCTCTTCTCGTCTCATTTTCATCTCTCCTCAGCTCTTTTGAATACAAAAATCCCCGCAACCGGATCTGTATCCGGTTGCGGGGACGGGTTAAAAAACCGCGGTACCACCACGCATTAATGCATTTCTGCACTCACTCAAACAGGCTTTACGCCTTTCCCTTTAACGCAGGGCATACGTCTGCCTTACTCATTTCCATTTTCAGGCCAGCTCTCCTAAGTCCATTCGCGCAAGGGATCCAATCAGCTCTCACCAGCCGCTGACTCTCTAAATAGATACCGTTGCCTACTCGTCTCAATCCTCGATTTTGCTCTCTGCTATTCTCATCTTTTCTGGGCTCTTCTCTCGAATTAGACTTGCCGCTCTTCCAACAAGTTGTAGTTTACATTAAATTAGTTTGTTTATTCTGTCAAGCATAAGAATTGCGGATTTCGGATTTTCCTACTATTAAAGAATCGATATTCCGCAAAACAGCTTCGAAGACATTAACCGAAGCTTGCGAGGATAATGTCTTTGCGACGAAGTGCGTAGCACTGCAGGAGCACGATTATTATTTTTGCTCCTGCATCGCTGCGCTGCTTCGTCGCAAAGAGTCGGCCGAACTACCTTCGCCCAACTCTTCGCTGTTTTGCTCCATATCTAGGCGTCATCCAGCGCCGGCGCATTTCCGAAATGGAACGAAGACTAATTGTTCCCAAATCGATGGAAAAGAAAAAAGACCACTGCAATCTTCGGTTTGTTAATGAGAAAACATGAAATTAACTCCACTGAAACCGAAACAATTTTATGATAGAGTTTTGGTATTACTAAGATTAAGGAGATTTTATTATGTTAAAAATTTTTATTGTACTTGCAGCTGTATCAACACTAATATTCGGAATACATAGCTCCAATAATGAACCATCCCAGAAGCTAACTATATATCTTGGTATTTCTTTAAGCAGTTTCTTCTTTTTAATGGGGATAAAAGATTGGTCAAAAGATATTAAAATTGGAAGCTATATATTATTCCTTGGCTCGATTGTAATTTTAATTGTTATGGTTAATTCGGCAATGAACTATTAGCAGACAAAGCTATTCCTCGCCTATTCAATTGCCGTGGATACGAATTGATAATTTACATATTTTTACAAACCCATCCGCTTGGCGACGATGGTTTTCATGATTTCATTGGATCCGGCGTAGATGGCTGCCACCGGAATATCCCGGTAGCGGCGGGCGATTTTGTATTCTTCCATATAACCGTAGCCGCCGTGCAATTGCATGCATTCGCCGGATATTCTTTTGGCGGTGTCTGTCAGCCAATATTTCGCCATCGATACTTTGGAAACAATATCTTTGCCGGCCATATGCTCTTCGATCAATGACTCCAAAAATGAATGGCCCAGCTCCACTTCGGTCGCAATTTCAACCAGCTTGAATTGGGTATTCTGAAAAGCGCTGATCGGCTTGCCGAATGCCTGGCGGGATTTCACGTAGTCGACTGTCATTTCGAGCATATCTTCCGAAGCGGTTTGGGCCGCCATCGCGACAACGAGACGTTCCTGCTGAAGTTTCTCCATCAAATAAGTAAAGCCTTTGTTTTCTTCACCGATCAAATTTGCGACCGGCACGACACAATCTTCAAAATACAATTCGGATGTATCCTGTGCGTGAAGTCCGACTTTATCGAGTTTGCGGCCTTTCGTAAAGCCCGGCATCCCTTCTTCAATCATCAGCAGTGATATACCTCGATGCTTCGATTCCGCTTTAGTGTCCGTTTTCACTGCGACGACGACGTGCGTTGAATTGATGCCGTTGGTAATGAATGTCTTTTGGCCGTTGACGACGTAATTGTCGCCATCACGCACGGCAGTGGTCGAAATGTTCGCCAGATCCGACCCCGCTCCGGGTTCCGTCATGGCAATTGCGGTGATGAAGTCACCAGAAATGCAACCCGGCAGCCAGCGCTGTTTCTGTTCTTCATTGCCGTAGGCTTCGATATACGGCACTGTGATGTCGTTGTGCAAACCGACGCCTGTTAAGCTGGCGCCTACGCGTTCCATTTCTTCGCCAATGATCACGGCATAGCGGAAATCAAGCTCGAGCCCGCCGTATTGTTCTTCCACTTGCGGACACAGGAAACCCATTTCCCCGAGGCGCTTCCAGAATGATTTCGGAATCAGCCGGTCTTTTTCCCATTGCTCGTATTGCGGCACCGCTTCTTTTTCAAGGAATTTCCGTAAAGACTTCCGGAACATCACGTGTTCATCTTCTTCAAATCGATATTTTCCCATTATTCCATCCCCCTATTTCGGCTGCATCCGGATTGCTCCGTCCAGCCTGATCGTTTCGCCGTTCAGCATCGGATTCTCGATGATGCTTTCCACCAATTGCGCGTATTCAGCCGGCCGCCCGAGTCTTGCGGGAAACGGAACAGCAGATTCGAGTGACGCGATGGCCGCTTCCGGCAGACCATCAAACATCGGCGTCTTCATCAACCCAGGTGCAATCGCCATGACGCGAATGCCGTCGCGGGCAAATTCCCTCGCAATCGGCAAAGTCATTGAAACGATGCCGCCTTTTGAAGCGCTGTAGGCCGCCTGACCGATTTGTCCTTCATATGCGGCGACAGATGCAGTCGAGATGATGACTCCACGTTCGCCGTTTTCATTCGCCTCATTCTTTTGCATAGCGGCCGCTGCCACGCGAAGCACATTGAAACTGCCAATCAGATTGATGCGAATGACCTTTTCAAATTGCTCCAGTGGTTGTGGTTCACCCTTGGAAACGACTTTTCCAGGTGTTCCAATTCCTGCGCAATTAACGACAAGATTCACCGAATCGAAACGTTCGATAACTGCTGCTGTCTGCTTTTCAACCTGTGCAGCATCGGTGACATCCGTTTCCGCATACCACACCGATTCCTCGCCGAGTTCTTTAATAAGCTTTGCTGCTTTTTCACCATTCAAATCGAAAATCGCAGCTTTCCCACCGCGTTCGACGATGCGGCGGACGGTGGCTTCCCCGAGTCCTGACGCTCCGCCGGTGATGATTGCTTTCACTTCACTGGTTTTCATCTTTTTTCCCCCGGTCTTTTATAGTCTTTCGATAATCGTTGCGTTCGCCATGCCCATACCTTCACAAATCGCCAGCAACCCGTAACGGCCGCCGGTACGCTCCAATTCATGCAATAGAGACACCATCAACTTCGTGCCGGTTGCTCCGAGCGGATGGCCAAGCGCAATCGCTCCGCCGTTGACATTCAATTTTTCAGAATCGGCCCCGATGTCATTCAACCAAGCCAGAGGAACAGGCGCAAACGCTTCGTTCACTTCATAGCGATCCATATCCCCAATTTCGAGCTCCGCTTTTGCCAACACCTTTTTAGTAGCAGCAATCGGCCCCGTCAGCATCAACGTCGGATCCGAACCGACGACTGCACGGGCAATAATACGTGCTTTCGGTTTTACCCCGAGCTCTTCCGCTTTTTCACGTGACATCAATAAAACCGCTGATGCGCCGTCACTCATTTGGCTGGCGTTGCCCGCAGTAATGACACCGCTTTCATCAAACACCGTTTTCAGGCCGCCAAGAACTTCCATTGACGTCTCCGGGCGAGGCCCTTCGTCTTTTGCAACCAAGTGTTTGCCGCCGTTTTCATCTGTCACTTCGACAGCCAGAATTTCTTTATCATAACGGCCCGAATTGATGGCATCCAACGCACGCTTATGGCTCTGCAGCGCAAACTCGTCCAATTGCTGGCGGCTCAAACCCCATTTTCCAGCAATTCGTTCAGCAGATAAACCCTGATTGATGATTTCGTATTTCTCCGTCAGCTTATTGCTTGGCTTGGCCCCTTGCATATTTGAAAACATCGGCACCCGCGTCATGCTTTCGACACCGCCGGCGATGACGATATCCATATCGCCCGCCAGAATTGCCTGGGCACCAAAATGAATAGCCTGCTGACTTGAACCACATTGGCGGTCAATCGTGACGCCTGGAACAAAATCCGGGAACCCGGCAATCAACGACGCTGTCCGCGCAATATTGCCTCCCTGTTCACCGGATTGTGAAACGCAGCCCAAGATAATATCTTCCACATCCCCTTTGCTGACACCAGCCCGCTCGACCAATTCCGTCAGCACCAGCGCCGCCAGTTCATCCGGACGCGTTTCCGAAAACGAACCTTTTCTCCGTCCGACTGCCGTTCTTACTCCTTCAACAATTACCACTTCACGCATATCTATCCACCCCATCATAAGTTTTCTTTTATTCAATCAATGTAATGTCATTCGAAATTGAATGACTATTCATTCAATTTAATTGTACTCGAATTCTTACTTGGACACCATAAAAAATCCCGCAAAGTAGTTTGCGGGATTTGGCTATTTGCCTGTAATTATTCTTCAATTAACCCTTTTTCAACCAGGAAATCTCTCGCGATATCCTGCGGTTGATCCTGATCCACATCAACACGGGCATTCATCGCCAGCATTTCTTCTTCGCTGATTTGCCCCGCCAGTTCATTGAGCAGATCCTCGAGCTCCGGATATTCTTCCAATGTTTCCATCCGCACTACTGGAGCTGCGTCATATTTCGGGAAGAATGACAGGTCATCTTCTGTCGTCTCCAAGTCGAACAGCCCGATTCGGCTATCGGTCGTAAAGGCCGGAATGACATCGACCTCGCCATTGTTCACCGCTTCGTACATAATTGCCGGGTCAAAACTGTCGGTCGCTGAAAATTCAAAAGGATACGTCGTGATCAAATCGTCGTAGCCATCACCCTGCCGTTCATAAAACGGGTGAGGAGCTCCAAAACTCAAGTCCTGCGACTGGGAAATTTCTGCCAGGTCTGAATACGTTTCTGCATCAAATCCACTGTCTTTAGAAAAGGCCAATGTATAGCCATTTTCAAAACCGAGAGGCTCCAGCCACGTCGCATCCAGCTCTTCTTCGTACCCTTCACGGACGCGCTCCAAAACTTCTTCAGACGACTGGCCCGGTTCGGATTCCTGTTTCAGCACATCTTTCAGACCTGTTCCCGTGTATTCAACATAAAGATCGATATCGCCCTGCTCGAGTGCAGGCGTCAGAATGGACACTTCACCGAGTCCATCTTCGTATTCCACCGTGTAATCAGAATTCGCTTCTATATACTGCCCCAAAATATGCGGCAGAATGTATTGCTCCGTCCACGGCTTGCCTCCGATGATAATCGGATCGGAGGTATCACCACTTCCGGTACCCCCGCATCCGGACAAGATCAATGCCCCAGCTGCCAACATTACAGTCAATTCTTTTTTCATCGTCAATTCCCCCTTTTAATTTTTCAAACCTTTCGGCGTCGCCCTTTTCTCAATCGTTTTGAGAATCAGGTCAAAGCCGATCGCGAGTAATGCCACGGGCAAAGCGCCCGCCAGAACCAATGAATTATTATAGGATTGCAGCCCCCGGTAAATAATATCTCCGAGACCGCCAGCGCCCACAAAAGTCGCCAATGTCGCAATTCCTACTGTCAATACGGTTGCCGTCCGGATTCCGGCCATGATGAACGGCAGCGCCAGCGGCAATTCAATTTGCCTGAGTATTTGGGTGCGGGTCATCCCCATGCCGCGTCCCGCTTCAATTGTGGAGCCATCAACTCCAGTGATGCCGGTATAAGTATTTCGCAGAATCGGCAGCAGTGCATAAATGATAAGTGCGATCAAAGCTGTCGGAGAGCCGATTCCGAGGATGGGCACCAAAAAACCGAATAACGCAAGACTCGGTATTGTCTGAAAAACGGCAGTCACACCAATGATCGGTTCCGCATATCGACGGTAACGGGCAATGATAATTCCCGTGGGCAAAGCGATGGCGATGCCAATGGCCACTGCTACAAACGATAAATAGATATGTTCCAGAAATGCACTTTGAATCATATCCTGCCGGCTGACCAGCGTATCAAAAAAGTTTCTCATACTGTTTCAGCCTCCTCTTTCCGGAGAGCTGCCTTGACCAAATCGCGATCATTGGCATAAGCCAATGTTTTCCCACCATCTATAATCTGTAAAAACGAATATCCACTTTTTTCCATTTCGGTGAACGCTTCATCAATTGTCGCTTCTCCGGAGATCTGCAAGGCGCCTTCTTTCGGATTCTCAGCAAACACGCCCAAAAATTCCTTAAGTTTCCGTTCGCCGAATGAACGTTGCCGGTTGATCCGATCCAACCCGATAAAACTTTCCACGAAGTCATTGGCAGGATTACTGATCAATTCCTGCGGCGTGCCTACCTGCTCGATTTTCCCTTCACGCATAACGATGATCGAATCCGCAATTTTCAATGCTTCATCCATATCATGGGTCACAAAAACAATTGTCTTTTGAATTTCCTGCTGAAGTTTCCTTAAATCGTCCTGCAATTGCTCCCGGCTGATCGGATCAAGTGCAGAGAACGGTTCATCCATAAGAATAATATTCGGGTTCCCCGCCAGAGCGCGCACCACTCCCACTCGCTGCTGCTGCCCTCCACTCAATTCCAGCGGATATCGCTCTTTATAAGTATCCGGAGCCAGCCCCACCAGTTTCAATAATTCATCGACCCTTTTGGCGGTTTGTTCTTCAGGCCATTCGAGCAAACGGGGAACAAGGGAAACATTTTTGGCTATCGTCATATGCGGGAACAGTCCGATCCGCTGAATGACGTAACCGATCGACCGGCGCAGCTGTACTTCTTCAAGTCCAGTAATCGGTTTTTCATCTATGAAAATATCGCCTTTCGTCGGCGTTTCCAATTTATTGACCATTCTCATGAGCGTTGTTTTTCCACAACCGCTTGGTCCGATCACGACAGTCAGCTTATGGGTGGGAAATACTACCGAAATATCTTTTAACGCTTCCGTCCCATCCGGAAACTGCTTGGTCACTCGTTCAAAACGGATCATTCCCACTGCCCCTTCCTGCAACTTTCCTACTGTCTTTTTTATTACCCTTTTTAGCCCTGTATTATGCTTTAAGATTTCGTTAATTGTGTATATAAAAACAATTACCCTCTATTTCCTGCTTAGTTTAATTGAAATTGGTACTGATTAAACAAAAACGGCACCCATAAGGCACCGCTTTTGCTAATTCACATTTCTCCTGATCCAAGTGATTTGTTGGAGACGATCAATTCCTTCAAACGCCTGCTCAGTGAATTATAATCTCTGTCTTCAACTTTTCCTGAAACAGCGACCATCCCCGCTATAAACTCAGTTCCTTAAAATGAAGCATATTCATCTGTCATTCTCAATAACAGTCTTAACTGAATCGCAAATGCACCGGATTGGCAATTTGCTCATAACCAATTTCGCTGTAGATTTTATTGGATGAAGGATTTTTCAAATCGGTATAAAGCATCACAAAGTTGAATTCCAGCAACAATTCTTCCGTCACTTCCGCCACCATTGTGCGCGCATACCCTTTACGCCGATGTTCTTTCGGCGTAAATACGAAAGAAACCGTGATGCCGTGTTTTGAAGGACGCGATTTTTTCATGCAGGAGACGATTTGCCCATCAACTTCCCAGACATAAACTTCTTTATCCTCCAGAAATTGTTCGATTTTCATCGAAGCGTCCCGGTGGCTGGAAGCCCCAATGCCTGTTTCCTTTTCAAACAGGAGATACCACTCCTCGAGCAATTCCGCATCCTGTTTGTTCGCAACCCGCCAGCTTCCGGGGCTCTTTTCAAGACCCCGAACCACCGCATCAATCCGGTACAGACCTTCGTCCATTTGAAGTTCTACTATTGCCCCAGTCAAGGCAGTCCATGCTCCTGCAAATCTTTCCGCATGTTCTTTGTCTCCTATGGCCCCCGGTATTTCCAGTTCCGCTTTTTTCAAATGAAGCGCAAGAGTTTCTTCTAAATCGGTATCTTCCTTAAAGAAGATGATTTGCAACGGGTGCGGCGGCGTCATGAGACAAACTCCAAGAATTTCCCCCGCCTCTTCTGCCAATGCCAAAAAATAATCTTCGTAGCGGCCATTTTGAATCTGGCTGAGTATCCCAAGGAACAAACTGTACTGGTCTTCATTTTCATAAAGAAGGGGCTCCACCTTTTTACTGAACTCAAATGAATCAGGGTATACTTTCCATTCCATAATCCCACACTCTTTTCTATTTAATCCATTTAATAAGTATTGGCTATCAATGCTGTTTTTCCTGCTTATTTCTCTAAATAATAAAAAGCGGCTGCCAGCAATTGAAAAACCGCCGACAGCCGCCGTGAAATCTTTTAATCCAATTCTTTCTGCTTTGTTTCAACTCCCAGGAATGCAACTGCCAGCGCACCGATAATGATTGCACCGCAGAAAATCGCGAAGATTACATTGACCCCATAACCCGCTGTCAGCATGAAGCCGACAAGCAGCGGCCCGAAAATTCCGCCGATGCGGCCGAATGACGCCGCCATTCCGGTCCCGGTTCCTCTGATGACAGTCGGATATTGTTCAGGCGAATAAGCATACAGTGCTCCCCAGGCCCCGAGGTTGAAGAATGACAGGAATGCCCCTGCCGTAATCAGCATCGCCAGCGATTCGGCATTGCCGAAAGCGAGCGCACTGGCAGCTGTACCGAAGAGATAAGTGACCAAAACGAATTTCCGGCCAATCTTTTCAATGAGCCAGGCTGCCGTAAAATAACCCGGAAGCTGCGCCAAAGTCATGATCAGCACGTATTGGAAACTTTTGATCAGCGTAAAGCCTTTCAGCACCATGACACTTGGCAGCCATAAGAACATTCCATAATAGGAAAACACGACCATAAACCAAACGATCCAAAGCATCAAAGTGGCTTTGGCATATTTTTTCGACCAGACATCCTTGATGTTGACCTTGATGGAACGAAGAACGTCTTTCTTCGCAGTAAACTGCGGTGAATCGGGAAGATTGATCCGCAGATAAAGCGCATAGAGAGCCGGCAAAGCTGTGATCAATAACGCGATGCGCCAACCGTATTCTGATGCCGGAATAACAAAATACGAAATGATGGCTGCCAGCAGCCAACCAGCGGCCCAGAAACTTTCCAGCAAAACGACGACCCTTCCGCGTTCTTTAGCCGGGACACTTTCAGATACAAGCGTCGACGCCACCGGCAATTCCCCGCCAAGCCCCATGCCGACGAAAAACCGCAGAATCATAAACGCGGCAAGTGTGGTCGTGAAAGCGGAAATACCGCTCGCCAGTGAAAACAGTAATAACGTAATGATGAAAATCTTTTTTCTTCCGACCCGGTCTGCATAAATTCCGAAAACGAATGCCCCTACAGCCATCCCGATGGAATTGATGCTGCCGATCCAGCCCATTTGATCTGTCGTCAGATTCCAATCCTGCTGGAGTGCCGCGATGATGAAGGATAGAATCCCCACGTCCATCGCATCGAACAGCCAACCGAGACCGGCAACCCAAAGTAATTTATTGCGCGAAATTGGCGCGGTATTTTTTTCAGTATCAGTAATTGTGGTCATTTCCATTCCCCTTGTCCTAAGCATTCGACTTGGTGTCTTTACACCTTATCACTATACGCGTACGACGAAAATGACACAAGTTCTTCTTAATATTTAAGTTATATGAATCAATTTCATAAATCGCCCTTTTAAAAAGTGCAGACGATTTTTCGGATCATTTTTTCCGTTTTTTAAATTTAGGCAGCTGCTAAAGCGGCGTGCTTG
>NZ_JBHTKI010000018.1:0-53152 GCF_042675885.1 Metaplanococcus flavidus
CGCCAAGCACGCCGCTTTAGCAGCTGCCTAAATTTAAAAAACGGAAAAAATGATCCGAAAAATCGTCTGCACTTTTTAAAAGGGCGATTTATGAAATTGATTCACATATAAGTAAAAATTCATTGTTGTATTTTTATCAGATTTAAATAAAGCATTTATGAAATTGGCTCATGTATCTAAAATTCCAAATATGGTTGATATTTAGAGATTAATAAGTTATATTAAACCAGAATACGTCTATACATAGAACTAAGTATTTATGCGTCTTTATTCCTCATTATTTCAATAAATTACCGCAACAGCGAACGATCGATTTACTAAAGTCAGAAAACGGAGCTGTAAATATTGGAAGATTTAAAAGTACCTGAGAAAAAGTTCCGCCCTGAACTCGAAGGGATTCGGGCGGTGGCGGCAGTACTGGTCGCTGTCTACCATATATGGATTGGGTCAGTGTCCGGAGGGGTGGATGTCTTTTTTATAGTTTCTGGCTATCTGATCACCACGTCGTTACTTTCGAGAATAGAGAGAGAGGGCCGCATCAATTTTACTGAAAATTTATTGGGGCTGGCTAAACGGCTGTTTCCGCTAGCTTTTACTGTGTTATTGGTCAGCTCTGTGCTGTCTATTCTGCTATTACCGCAAGCTGTCTGGAAAGAGACCATCTCCGAACTGTTTGCGTCAATGTTTTATTTCCAGAATTGGCAATTGGCAAACAATACGGTGGACTATTTGGCACAAAATAACCAAGCAAGCCCTTTTCAACATTTCTGGGCTTTATCTATCCAAGGCCAGTTCTATATCACTTGGCCGATTGTCATTACATTGGTCTATCTGATTGCTAAAAAAGTGCTGAAAACACCCATCCGTAAAACATTATTGATATCTCTTATACTGATTTTCTGTGCATCCATCAGCTATTCGATTTATATTACAGAGGTCAACCAGCCATGGGCTTACTTTGATACATTCGCCCGCGCATGGGAATTCAGTCTGGGCGGCATTTTGGCTTTGCTCATTTCCTATATCGTTCTGAAAAAATCTGTCAGCTTTATCTTGGGCTGGCTGGGCCTGGCAGTCATTGTCTTCACAGGAATTTTGTTGCCCGTATCCAATGTTTTTCCGGGCTATGTGGCATTATTGCCAACAACTGGCGTCATGCTGGTCATCATTTCAGCTGAAAACGGCAGCCGGTTCGGGGTGCAGAAGTTCTTGAGTTCGAAGCCGCTGCTTTATTTTGGCAGTATTTCATACGGATTTTACTTGTGGCATTGGCCGTTGCTGATTTTTTACTATGCTTATTTCGATACTGATACGATTTCGACTCCTGCGGGCCTTGCCGTTCTTTTGATTACATTCGTCCTGTCTGTAGTGACCATTAAATTAGTCGAAGGACCGATCAGAACAATTAATGTAAAGCAATCAAAAGGTAGGTTGGGGAAAATACTTGTGGCCTTAACTGCTCCTGTTATCCTGGTGGGGATATCTTGGGGAATGTATGTGCAGGCTAGCCTGGACTCCGGATATGCCACTGAAAACTATTCAGAATCCCTCTCGGTTCCAGATAATCCTCAGGATGATCCGGTCACCGAAACTATTATTGAAGATTATCCAGGAGCCCGTTCAATTTCACATAACATAAAACCTGCTGATGGCAAGGAGCCTATTCCGACACCACTTCAGGCAAAAGAAGAAAATCCGATTTTTTACGAGAATAAAGACTGTTATGCCCGCGGGGATGATTCGACCGTAACGAAATGCTCATTCGGCGTAACAGAAAATCCGTCTTATACGATTGCGCTGGTCGGAGGCTCTCATTCAGGTCACTGGTTTCCGGCTTTGCGGGAGATGTCGGAAAGGCTTGGCTTGCGAATTGATGTATACAATAAAGACGCATGCCGCTTTACGAGGGATGATTTTGACGGTCTATTAACAGAAGCCTGCATGGAATGGAACGATAAATTGGTAGAAGTACTTAAAGAGGATCTGCCGGATCTGATCTTTACTACTGCAAACGTGAATATTGGCAATAAAGTTCCATCCGGCTATCTAGAAATATGGAGAGAATTTGAAGGAATCACTGAAATCTTCGCCATTCGTGATAATCCTAGAATGAAAGAAGAACCGCCGACTTGTCTTGAAGAACATCCCGATAAATGTTCCGTACCAAGAGATAAAGCATTGGCTGAAGTGGTGCCTTGGGAGAATACCGAAAACGTACCGGAGAACGTCACGTTTGCGGACATGTCAGAATACTTTTGCGATGAAGAGACCTGCTATCCAGTGATAGGTAATGTTATGGTCTACCGGGATCTGCACCATCTTACTACGCTGTATTCCAAGACCATGGGGCCCGCGCTGGAAGAACACATTACTGAAGCGCTGGAAAATCTTCAGAACGATTAGATCATTTTACTAAATCTCTTGCCAAAGCTCTTTACCAGCAAATTAATAATGGAACGTAAAATATAACGGCTTCCTTTTTCTATTGCGGAAATGGAAAAATATTGTTTGAAACGACCACCAATTGATAATTGAATTGGTGGTCTTTTTCTATCACGTTTTATGAAAGCAGTAGGGCGAAACAGGCGTATAGACATTAATCTATATTCCCTATATAAGCTTCACTTGGATTATCTCCCGTATCTCTATTCACCGTCGATGAACAATCAACTTGCACTGCGTCTGATTTTATGTCCCAAGTATCCCTTCAAATGAACCGATAGGAGAACTGCAGCTCACTAACAAAAGAAATAACAAAAAAAGCGAAAAGTATTTCATAAGCCCCTCCTTCTTTACATAAGGCATGCCATATTAGTCGAAGGGTTTCGATAGATTTTCTCCAACATAATGTCTCGTTGGCTGAAGAAGAAATCTACGTCTAATAATACCAGGAGCTAGTAAATATCCCTCTTTTATATTTCATTAACAACTACCTTTACTTTGATACCATTAAGCATCGGTTGTAAAATCTGAAATAAATAAAATCAGGAAGAATACAGAGGAGATAAGACTATTATCGACTTTAATGATTTATATAACAATTTACATATGAGGGATTATCGAAAGTTGCTTAACAACCATTGAGAGTCTATGCAAAGCAGATAGCATTTTCTTTCCCTTATTATTTTGAAAATCGTATCCTTGATATAGAAGCATTATACAACCGAATTCTTAAACGACTTTATTATCAGTATACAGTGAAAGCATTAGCCGACGCGTGCGAGCACATCTTTGCTCTTCACCGCCTGACGCTTCATGAAATAGACTGAAAAGAATACTCTTTTATAGAAAGCAATTTGAGATATGGAGCAAAACAGCGAAGACTTCCAGGGGAGCAACGTTCTTTCATGTCTCGAAGCTAGCGAAGCGATGAAGGGCGAGATCCTTCGGGTTATGATTCCGAGTTATTTAGACGCAGAAAACCGTGCTCCTGAATCGCTGCGCTCCTTCGTCGCAAAGACTTAGCCTCGCAAGCGTCGGCTAATGTATTCGAAGCTGTTTTGCGCAATATCGGTTTTCATTACACCTATCTCGACAAGCTAAAAATCTCTGTGCATTTTGCGCAGAGATTTTTTATGTTTGGCGTATTGCAATTCCGGAAATAGAGAGTACAATTATAAATAAGAACAAACGTTCCCTTTTTATTATGGAAACCACATATCAGTGGTCTGTATAACGGGGCTGATTCGTGAAGGTGGTGAGGATATGCCTTTGATTCCGCAGGAAGAGATTGGACACTTTGAAAACATGATTTATCTGCCCATGGTGCTTACTGTGCTGGAGCGCGACCGGATGCTGTTTGAAAACGGTTCATTCAAACTGAAACGCCCCTACCTGGAATTGGTGGAAGGGGCGATCAGCCTGGTGCAAAAGGAATTGAAAGAAACAAAGATGCATATGCGCAAGCGCCAGATGAAAGTATTGCGAGGCGCTGGAGATGACACCTTTACCGAGTATATATTTTATCACGGAGGTTATGAAGATCATCGGCGTTATTTGAATCTGCGTCTGCGCAACCGTGTAGAGGAACTGATCCGTCTGTATCTGTCGATGGCTGAGTTGAAAGTCTAATCTGAAGGATGTCTTGAGCGAATCGGCATCGGACGCTTAGTGACATAAGTCAATTGCTGCCTTTGCTGATTCTGCGCTTTTTTGAAATAGCGGCGCAAGGACCCTGCAAAAGAATGCTGGTTTCTTAACGCGATGGCTGAAACGTCCAGGCAGACAGATTGGCCGTTACTGAGGTAAACGATGCTGCCGCCGCATTCATCGCTTTCAATCAGATCGATAGCGTCGTAATTGAACCAGACTGAATCTTTATTTTTCGGTGAATGAGTTGGAAAGAAAATCAACGGATTTCCGTAATACTCCCCGATGATGATGGGTGGCTTGTGCTTCACTCCGATCGCTTTTTGCGCATAAAGTGTGGCGCTTTCAAGCGAACCGCGGTAGAAGGAGCACGACCCGGTAATCGTTTTATAGGCGGTTTGCTCCACAATAAACTCACTGCGGTCTTCGAGTACCCGGGTTACGAGACGTGAACCTTCCATGTGTGGAAGCAATGCGTATGTATTATTGCAAACTGTATAGGAAAAGGGATTATAATTCTTTCGGCCCATGATAAAACACCCCCAAAATTTACTTTACTCTCCTTATTATAATAATAATTGGAAAATATACAATCTTTTTAATTGCGAAAATAAAATAATTTAAACATCGTTTGAATTTTCTAAATAATTATTGTTCTTTTTAAAAATTTCATGTATACTAATGAAAAGCATTCGGGGTGAGGTAGAATGGAAAACTATTATTCTTATGCTGATTTCATGAAGGCGATGGCCCAAACCAAGAAAATTTCTGAAGCGGAAAAATTGCTGAACGAGATTTATCTCGATCTTTTTCTTAAGCATATACACCGCTCGCAACAGGAAGAGCAACTCATGAATCTTATCGATCAAGCCCTGGACTCGAACGACCGCAATGCATTCAGTCGATACAGCCAGCAATTGCAGGCTTTGAAATGTGAAGAATCCTGATAAAAAAAGAAACGCTCCTGTGAGCGTTTCTTTTTTTATGCTGCAAAATTATTTGCTAAAAAACATACGTTCGCTTTTTGTTAGGGGATTTTTAGGGCATATGATAAAATAAAGGTATTGAAAAACGGGAGGATTTATACAATGAAACAGGAATTTAATCTGCAGGCACCATATGAACCTGCCGGAGATCAGCCCCAGGCAATCACCGAACTGACGAAAGGAATTTACGATGGCAAGCGGTTTCAGACATTGCTGGGTGCAACGGGGACAGGGAAAACATATACGATGTCGAATGTGATTCAGGAAGTGAAGAGGCCGACTCTCGTCATGGCCCACAATAAAACATTGGCAGGGCAGCTGTACAGTGAGTTTAAAGAATTTTTCCCGGACAATGCCGTGGAATACTTTGTCAGCTATTATGATTATTATCAACCGGAAGCGTATGTGCCGCAATCCGATACTTATATAGAAAAAGATGCAAGCATCAATGATGAAATCGACAAACTTCGGCATTCTGCCACATCATCTCTTTTTGAACGTGATGATGTGATCGTCATCGCATCCGTATCCTGCATCTACGGTTTGGGTTCTCCGAAAGAATACCGTGAACTGGTTGTGTCATTGCGCAAAGGGATGGAAATAGAACGCAATCAGCTCCTGCGTAAATTGGTCGATGTCCAATATGAGCGAAATGACATCAATTTTATCCGCGGAACCTTCCGCGTGCGCGGAGATGTCGTGGAAATTTTCCCGGCTTCGCGGGATGAAAGATGTTTGCGGGTCGAATTTTTTGGTGATGAAATTGACCGTATCCGTGAAGTGGATGCATTGACCGGTGAAATCATCGGCGAACGCGAACATGCTGCTATTTTTCCGGCCTCCCACTTCGTTACACGCGAAGAGAAAATGGTCAAAGCCATTGAAAACATCGAAGCGGAACTTGAAGAGCGGCTGAAAGAAATGCGTGCAGAAGACAAATTACTGGAAGCGCAGCGTCTCGAGCAGCGCACACGCTACGACCTCGAAATGATGAGGGAGATGGGCTTTTGTTCTGGGATTGAGAACTACTCACGCCATCTGACCTTGCGTCCTGCCGGTGCGCAGCCTTATACATTAATTGATTACTTCCCGGACGACTTCCTGTTGGTGGTCGATGAAAGCCACGTGACGCTGCCGCAGGTGCGCGGCATGTTCAACGGTGACCAGGCGAGAAAGAAAGTATTGGTCGACCACGGATTCCGTCTGCCTTCGGCGATGGACAACCGTCCATTGACGTTCACGGAATTCGAAGAGCATATCGACCAGGCGGTTTTTGTTTCAGCAACGCCGGGACCTTATGAGCTGGAACATACACCGGAAATGGTGGAGCAAATCATTCGGCCGACAGGGTTATTGGACCCTACCATCGAGATCCGTCCGATTGAAGGGCAGATTGATGACCTAATGGACGAAATCCGCATTCGGGCAGAACGCAATGAACGGGTATTGGTGACAACTTTAACAAAAAAAATGTCGGAAGACCTCACTGCCTATTTAAAAGAAGCGGGAGTCAAAGTGAATTATCTTCACTCCGAGATCAAAACACTCGAACGAATTGAAATTATCCGCGAATTGCGGATGGGCGTGTATGATGTGCTCGTCGGCATCAACTTGCTCCGGGAGGGTCTTGATATCCCGGAAGTTTCACTCGTCACGATTTTGGATGCGGATAAAGAAGGTTTCCTGCGTTCCGAACGTGCGCTCATTCAGACAATGGGCCGAGCTGCACGAAATGCAAATGGCCAGGTAATCATGTACGCTGACAGAATTACGGATTCAATGCAAAAAGCGATGGATGAAACAACACGCCGGCGCACAATCCAGGCCGCATATAATGAAGAACACGGCATCACGCCGATTACCATACAAAAGAAAATCCGCGATGTGATCCGTGCGACAGTGGCATCGGAAGAAGCGGAAGAATATGTAACAAAAGCGACATCAGGCAAGAAACTCAGCAAAGAGGATCGTCAGAAACTGATCGCTTTATTGGAAACGGAAATGAAGGAAGCAGCAAAAGCGCTCGATTTCGAAAGGGCGGCGGAACTGCGGGATACAGTGCTTGAACTGAAAGCGGAAGGGTGATCGGATTGAGAAATCAGGAAATTAAAATACAAGGTGCAAGAGCGCATAATTTAAAAAACGTTAATATAACGATACCCCGAGATAAACTGGTTGTAATGACCGGTTTATCGGGATCGGGTAAATCGTCATTGGCTTTCGATACAATTTATGCGGAAGGGCAGCGCCGTTATGTGGAATCGCTGTCTTCTTACGCCCGCCAATTTCTCGGACAAATGGACAAACCGGATGTGGATCTGATCGAAGGTCTGTCACCGGCAATTTCGATTGACCAGAAAACCACCAGTAAAAATCCCCGTTCAACTGTCGCGACAGTTACGGAAATCTATGATTATATGCGCTTGATGTATGCGAGGGTCGGCAAAGCGATCTGTCCGAATCACGGCATTGAAATTTCCTCCCAGACCATCGAACAGATGGTGGACCGTTTGGTCGTTTATCCGGAGCGGACAAAAATGCAGATTCTGGCTCCGCTTGTCTCCGGAAGAAAAGGGACACACGCCAAATTGTTTGAAGACATCAAGAAACAGGGCTATGTCCGTGTACGGGTCAATGGGGAATTAATCGACCTGGATGACAATATCGAATTGGATAAAAATAAAAAGCATTCCGTTGAAGTGGTCATTGATCGCATTGTCATGAAAGAAGGAATTGCACCGCGGCTCAGCGATTCACTTGAATCAGCGCTGCGCTTGAGTGACGGAAGAGTGCTGGTGGATGTGATGGAGCAGGAAGAACTGCTGTTCAGCGAACATCATGCCTGCCCAATCTGCGGATTTTCCATTGGTGAACTGGAACCGCGTATGTTCTCATTCAACTCTCCGTTTGGCGCATGTCCTGACTGTGATGGTCTCGGCCATAAACTGGAAGTGGATCCCGATCTGGTCATTCCGGATTGGAGCCTGTCGCTGAACGAACATGCGGTCGCTCCATGGAAACCGACCAGTTCGCAATATTATCCGCAATTGCTGAAAGCCTTGTGCAAACATTTTAAGATTGAGATGGATGCACCGCTCAGCGAATTGCCGGAAGAACATATCAAAATGATTCTCCATGGTTCCGGCAATGAAAAAATCCGTTTCCGTTATGAAAATGAATATGGCCAAATCCGCGACAATCACATCTATTTTGAAGGCGTACTGTCGAATGTCGATCGGCGCTACCGGGAAACTTCTTCTGATTATACCCGTGAACAGATGGAAAAATATATGGCACAGCAAGCTTGCCCCGCATGCGCTGGCCACCGCTTGAAACCTGAATCGCTGGCGGTGAAAGTCAATGGAATCCACATCGGCAAAGTATCGGAATTCTCGATCGTGGAAGCGGATGAATTTTTCAAAAATCTCAAGCTGTCGGAAAAAGATATGCAGATCTCTTTATTGATTCTGCGGGAAATCAAAGAAAGACTGGGCTTTCTCATCAATGTCGGCCTTGATTACCTGACGCTGAACCGCGCGTCCGGAACAATGTCAGGGGGAGAAGCGCAGCGAATCCGCCTGGCGACCCAAATCGGTTCACGGCTATCAGGTGTCCTTTATATATTGGATGAGCCCTCGATCGGTCTCCATCAGCGGGACAACGACCGGCTGATCAATACGCTGAAAGATATGCGCGATATCGGAAATACGCTCATCGTGGTGGAACACGATGAAGACACGATGCTGGCGGCAGATTATTTAATCGATATCGGTCCGGGAGCAGGCGTGCACGGCGGAGAAATCATCGCGGCCGGCACGCCGGAAAAAGTGATGAAAAACAAAAAGTCACTGACCGGGCAATATTTGAGCGGCAAGAAATTTATTCCGCTGCCGGCGGAACGGAGAACTCCGGATGAACGCGCCATCTCGATCCGGGGGGCGAGCGAAAATAATCTGAAAAGTGTGGATGTCGATATTCCAATTGGCGTTTTTACAGCAGTGACAGGCGTATCGGGCTCAGGAAAAAGTACGCTCGTCAATGAGATCCTCTATAAAACATTGGCCAGCAAACTGAACCGCTCCAAGATAAAGCCGGGCAAAGCGGCTTCTGTAACCGGCTTCGAAGGACTCGAAAAAGTCATCGATATCGACCAGTCGCCGATCGGCCGTACACCACGGTCGAATCCCGCCACTTATACAGGAGTATTTGATGACATCCGCGATGTCTACGCCAAAACCAACGAAGCGAAAGTGCGCGGCTACCAGAAAGGGCGTTTCAGTTTTAACGTCAAGGGCGGTCGCTGTGAAGCATGCCGCGGAGATGGTATTATAAAAATAGAAATGCATTTCCTGCCGGATGTATACGTGCCGTGTGAAGTTTGCCACGGCAAGCGCTACAACCGTGAAACGCTGGAAGTGAAGTACAAAGACAAGAGCATCGCCGATGTCTTGGCGATGACTGTCGAAGATGCCCATTCGTTTTTTGAAAATGTACCCAAGATCAACCGCAAGCTCAAAACGATTGTGGATGTCGGCCTTGGCTATGTTACGATGGGGCAGCCGGCAACAACTCTGTCCGGTGGTGAAGCGCAGCGGGTTAAATTGGCTTCTGAACTTCACAAGCGTTCCAACGGTAAGTCTTTCTATATACTTGACGAACCGACAACTGGCTTGCACGCGGATGATATTTCCCGTTTACTGGTAGTGCTGCAGCGTTTGGTTGATAATGGAGATACGGTTCTGACCATCGAACACAATCTGGATGTCATCAAGACCGCTGACTACCTGATTGACCTCGGGCCGGAAGGCGGCGACAAAGGTGGAACCATCCTGGCAACAGGAACTCCGGAAGACATCGCTGAAGTCGAAAGCTCGTATACCGGAAAATATTTAAAACCGATCCTTGAGCGTGACCGGGCGCGAATGGATGCGAAAGTAAGCAAAGCCAGCCGCAGGAAAAAAGTGGCGAAATGAAACCTTTTCAGGCACCGAACGTATCAATAATAAGAAAATATTTTTTATAAACGAACGATGAGGAGGCCGCAATACATGCAAAGTGAAAAAGAACGCATATTGGATATGGTGGAAAAAGGCACGATTACGCCGCGTGAAGCAGTGGAATTATTAAAAGCCATCGACGGTGGAGGCGGTTCTGGCCGCGACACTTCTTACGGCCGTGAAGATTATGGCCGCCGGGATAAACGCGGAAGACGGGGACTCTTCAGACCGGAAGACATGGTCAAGAAATTCTCTAAAAATGTTTCAAGAGATTTTTCCAAAAACGTTTCAAATGACATCAATGATTTTGGCGACCGGATGATGCAATTTATGCAAACTTCGGTTGGCAAATTGAAAACGATGGAATTCGATTCGCCATTCGGTGAAGCGTATGTTTTCAATGACACATTTACCGAAGAAGCAGCTGACGTCACTACTGTAATTGCGGATATTGCCAATGGCCAGCTTGAAATTTATCCTTCTCAGGATAATACGCTGCGGGCTGAATGCAGCGTGAAAGCGTACCGTGCAGAAAATGAAGAGCAGGCAAAGCGTGATTTTCAGGACAAATTCATTTTTATCGCGGACGACAACAAACTTCGCATCATCTCTGAATTAAAAACGACGCAGGTGAATGTAATCCTGTATGTACCCGAAAAGCAGTTTGACCAGGTTACTGTCCGTTTATTCAATGGTGGATTTACAATGAAACGCATTGATGCGTCCCTATTGAAAGTGAAGACGGCGAACGGCAAAATCGAATTGAAAAACAGTGAATTCGATGACGCGGAACTGGAAACTGCAAACGGCGCCATACAGGTGCAGGATGTAAAAGGCAAAGTACTTGAAAGCGAAACATTGAACGGCCGCATTTATGTGGATGGCGATATTCAGACAATCGAGACGAAGTCGCTCAACGGCAATGTCGTTGTTACTTCCCGCTGCAAAGAAGCGCGGAAAGTGGAAGCGAAGACTTTGGCCGGGAATGTGGAATTATACATTCCATCGCACTTGCCTTTGAAAGGGCAGGCATCTTCCAACCTTGGGAAAATGGACGTACTGTTGTCTGATGTGGATCATGTCCACGAACAGGGACAATTCATGCAAAAAACGATCCGCTTTTCAAAAGAGGACGGAGCCGCTACAGCAGCGCCGATGCTCGTTTACGGTGAAACAAAAACAGGATCTGTTTTGGTACGTTACCTGACAATCGAATAACAAGAGAAAAGCGGGCGCATCCGATGCGCCCGCTTTTTCTGGCTGTCGAGAAACCGACAAGTTCTCCAATCATTTCGCTCTAGGCGGACGCTTTCCTCGGGGAGCTGCCTGAGCCTCCTCGCTCGCTTCGAAAAACCGATGCTCCTGCAGCGTTCCACGCTTCGTCGCAAAGGTTCGACCGAATGGTGTTCGGTCAAACCTTCCCTGCGGGGTCTCAGGACTAGCTCTGGTTCCCGATGGNCACACACTTAAACATCTATTCCTTTATAGAAAAAGAGCTGAGATATGGAGCAAAACAGCGAAGACGCCCAGGGGACCAAGCGAAGTGCTGAGATCCACTCGGGCGATGTGCAACGAGACCGAGTTAGCTCAGCGCGAGCCCCCAGGCAAGCGAAGCTGTTTTGCGGAATATCGGCTTTCATTTTTTACTTTCTCAACAAGCTCGAAAAGCGGGCGCATCCGATGCGCCCGCTTTTTTATATTATGAAATGACTGGTGTCAGAACAGGAAGATGAAAATGCCGATTATCACCAGCAGGGCGATTATAAAGAAAATACCGACAATCGTCATAATAACGCCGAATCCGCGCATACTCGAAAATTCATGAACCACACCAATAGCTTTGGATGTAATAACTATGGACCAAATGGAAGCAACTGCTATCAACAACGTTAAAAGCAAGGAGGCACCCAGTGGAATGGAAGTGAAGCTGAAATCCGCAGGTGCGGCAAAGAAACGTTCACCGTAAATAAGTATATAAATAATTAATACGGGCAGAACGAAAATTTGGGGAACCATTGCAGGACCAACAGCGATCGCCATGTCACGCAGCTTTCCGTGGCCGCCATACAATTTCCCAATCAATGTATAGAGCAGGGAATTTAACCCCAAATTCAAAAATCCACTGACGATCCCGACAATCAATATGCCGAAAATCCAGAATGCCAGAGACAAATCGAGAAACCATCCGGAATCTTGAAGCCCTGTAATGACACCGCCAATTCCCGCGAGACTGACCAGCACCATTGAATAACCCAGCTTATTGTGTTTGATAAATTGCCGAACCGTTTCTTTTGGTTGTGTCCAGACTGATAAAAAAGGATTTATTTCCATCTTATTCCTCCGACTTCTTATTAATTGCTGAAAGCAATTTTATATATATATATGTAAAATTGTACCATGTAAAGAATCGGGAGAATAGATGAAAAAAAGAATATTACGAAAAAATAACCAGCGGACAGATTCTGTCCGCTGGTTTTTAGGCTTTCTCCGGATAAAGTTCCTGCAAAAAGCTGATTGAACGGTTAATCAACTTTTTCAGTACTTCCACATCAATGTCATCAACTTTGTTGATATAGACGCAGGACTTGCCGAAGGTGTGTTTGCCAAAATTGCTCAGCAATGCCTGGCGCTCCTGATCGCCTGTTGCGAAATAAAGGCTGGTTTTAGATTTACGCGGAGAGAACCCGACCAACGGTGCATCTCCTTCATGGCCTGTTGGATAAATATAATGGTAGGAACCGAAACCGATAATGCTGGTTCCCCACATCTTCGCTCTGTATCCGGAAGTTGTTTCGAATATTTCCAGCAGGCGGTAGGCATCTTGCCGTTTCTTTGGGTTGTCGACAGATTCGATAAACTCGATGACATCGCCGTCAGTTTCCTTTGTTTTCTGCTCGTACATAACGATCCCTCTTTTCAATATTATTGGCACAGCGGGTGATGGTGGTGCAGACTTCTGAATAATCTGTTACCTTCAGTTTAACAGAAAGGGACTGAATATAGATGAAAGAAAGGGAAACAGGGCATGTTTGCTTTAATTTGAAAATTTCCATGTTAAAATAATAACATTAATGCGTGAAAACAAACGGAATACAAAATATCCCGTGGTTCCCGCAAAAGAGAAATGAGGGGAAAAGATGGGCCAGGTTACAACAAAGCAAGTAATGGATACTTTCGAACTGGATTTGATCAGTGGCGAAGAAGGCACAGGCCGTCATATACCAATCAGCGACATTTCAAGACCAGGGCTTGAAATGGCAGGTTATTTTACCCATTATCCGGCAAATCGCGTACAGTTGCTTGGGAAAACCGAGTTGTCATTCTTTGCGATGCTGGATGCTGCAGAGAGAAAAGACCGGATGATGAAATTATGCACAGACGATACACCGGCAATTATTATTGCGCACGGAGAGAAAGTGCCTCAGGAATTGATCTTTGCGTCATCCAAACGGCATGTTCCTGTATTAAGTACCCGCATGTCCACCACGCGTTTTTCGAGTTTGCTGACGAATTATCTGGAGAGCCAATTGGCGCCGACCACGGCAGTTCACGGCGTATTGGTTGATATTTATGGTATCGGTGTGTTGATTACGGGCAAAAGCGGTGTCGGTAAAAGTGAGACAGCATTGGAGCTTGTCAAAAAAGGCCATCGCCTGGTTGCGGATGATTGTGTGGAAATTCATCAGGAAGGTGAGAACACACTCGTGGGCCATCCGCCAAAATTGATCGAACATCTGTTGGAGATTCGCGGTGTAGGCATTATCGACATCATGACGTTATTCGGGGCCAGTGCCGTTCGGACTTTCAAACGGATTTCATTGGTCATCGATCTCGAACTTTGGGATGCGGAGAAGACCTATGACCGGCTGGGGCTGGAAGAAGAGAAAATGCGCATCATTGATACGGACTTGACGAAGTTGACTATTCCTGTCCGTCCGGGACGGAACTTATCGGTTATAATTGAAGTTGCTGCGATGAATTACCGTCTGAAGCGGATGGGCGTCAATGCAGCCGAAGAGTTTTCGAAACGGTTGGACGATGTAATCTCAATGGATACAAATTAAAGGAATAGGAAGGTGCACACATGTTTTCAGTTTTAGGGACGATCGATCCGGTTGCTTTCAGTTTGGGACCAATCAGTGTTCACTGGTACGGAGTAATTATTGCAACAGGCATCGTAATCGCATTTTTAGTTGGCCAGCGCGAAATGGTGAAGCGCGGGCTGCACCCGGAATTTCTGACGGACCTCCTGATTTGGGCTGTGCCGCTGGCAATCGTCGGAGCCAGAATTTATTACGTAATATTTGAATGGGAAAATTACAGGAACAATCCCGGGGAGATCATCGCAATATGGAACGGCGGCCTCGCCATCCATGGTGCACTCATCATGTCGGTGATTGTTGCTTATATATTTACCAAAAAACGCAATACGCCATTTTTGAAAGTGGCAGACATTCTCGCACCGAGCATCCTGATTGGCCAGGCCATTGGCCGTTGGGGCAATTTTATCAATCAGGAAGCTCATGGCGGAGAAGTTTCGAGAGCATTTCTTGAAAGTCTTTTCATACCGGAATGGATTATTAATCATATGTACATAGATGGCGCTTATTACCATCCGACGTTCCTGTATGAGTCCATGTGGAGCTTTGTTGGAATCATCATTTTGCTCTTGCTGCGCAAGGTCAATCTGGTACGCGGTGAAATGTTTTTCTTCTATATGATATGGTATTCAATCGGCCGCTATTTCATCGAAGGAATGCGGACAGACAGCCTTTATGTGGTGGGAGATCTGCGGACTGCCCAACTGGTATCGATTCTCTTCATCATCATCGCAATTGTGCTGATCATCTATCGCCGGGTAACGATAAAGAATCCGCCCAGATATCTGGACAAACCGCCGGAACAAAAAAAGAAACAAAATAAGAAACAAAAAAAGAAATAAAATATATTGCCAATGTGCCAATCAGAAAGAAGAGATTAACGAATGTCTACATTGAAAAATGGCCTGAAGGCAGGCCTTCAAACAACTTGGTCTTTAGGAAAAATCATTTTCCCCATCACATTATTGGTGACAATGCTACAATACACGCCTGTTCTGCCTTTTATAATTGATCTGGTGGCGCCGATCATGGGCATATTTGGATTAAGCGGCGACGCAGCCATTCCTCTCGTGTTGGGAAATGCATTGAATTTATATGCCGGCATTGCCGGTATCCTGTCGCTTGAATTGACCGTCAAAGAAGTATTTATCCTGGCGGTTATGCTGTCATTTTCACATAATATGTTCATTGAAACCGGTGTTGCCCTGAAAGTTGGCGTAAAGTTATGGGTGGTGCTGGTTGTCCGTTTCGGACTTGCTGCACTTTCCGGCATCGTCATCAATCTGGCTTGGCCTGGCGGCAATGAAATCGCGCAATACGGATTTACTCCGGATGTGGCAGCCGCACCAGAAGGTTGGCTCGCTATTTTCCTGCTGGGATTGGAAAAGGCAGGGTTTGGCGTTCTGCAACTGGCGCTTATTGTCATTCCGTTGATGTTGGCCATTCAAATTTTAAAGGACACTAAATACTTGCACAAAATTTCCAATGGGATGGGGCCGTTGACCAGACTACTTGGCGTTCAGAAAAATGCTTCAGTGACATTGGCTTCCGGTTTGATTTTCGGGTTGGCAATGGGAGCGGGCGTCATGATCCAGGCAGTGCAGGAAGATGGCGTCAGCAAAAAAGATGCAACACTGGTCTTTATTTTTCTGGTCGCCTGCCATGCGATAGTGGAAGATACACTGATTTTTATTCCGCTTGGCATCCCAATATGGCCGCTGTTGGCGATACGCGTCGTTACCGCACTTGTGTTGACGATTTTCATTTCTTATTTATGGCGTAAATCCGAAGAAAACCGGAAGGAAGTGGTTTCCACATGACGAAAAAAATCACGACATTATTATTCGATTTTGATGGTACCTTATTAAATACGAATGAATTGATCATCCATACATTCTCAACCGTACTGGATCATCATTTTCCTAATAGTTATGGCAGAGAAGACATTATGAAGTTTATCGGGCCTTCATTAAAGCAGACGTTCGAAACTATCGCACCTTCAAGGACGGAAGAGCTGATCAAGGAATACCGTGAGCTGAATCTTGCCCTTCACGACGAGATGGTGTCTGTTTATGACGGTGTTGAAGAAACTCTCCATCTGCTGAAGGAGAGAGGAATGAAGATGGCAATCGTTTCCACAAAGAAGAGGGACACGATTCTTCACGGGCTCCGGCTTATGGGGGTATCCGAATTATTTGATACAGTCATCAGCCTTGATGAAGTCGAGAATCCGAAGCCAGACCCGGAACCGATCCTGAAAGCACTGAAGGAATTATCATCGGGTGCTGCGGAATCGTTGATGATCGGTGATAATTCACATGACATCGAAGGCGGCAAAAATGCGGGCGTACGGACGGCTGGGGTTGCCTGGTCAGCCAAGGGCGAAGAATTCATGGCGTCACTCAAGCCCGATTACATGCTGCAGCACATCAGCGATCTTCTCGAATTGGTAAATGAGGAAACGGCATGAGAAAGACGGAACGTCATTTTGTGACCGGTCCGAATTCACTTTGGGATATTTACAAGACGGTTCCTTTCTGGAAAGTTGCTAAAAATTTCGTTGTCATCCAAATGGCGCGTTACACACCGTTTCTGCCAATGAAAAATTGGCTGTATAAAAATTTCCTCGGTATGAAAATCGGAAAGCATTCTTCTTTTGCATTGATGGTTATGCCGGATGTCATGTTTCCCGAGCGTATTATTGTTGGGGAAAATTCGGTAATCGGCTATAATACCACGATTTTGGCACACGAATACCTGATCAACGAATACAGGCTCGGGGATGTGTTGATCGGTGACGGTGTCATGATCGGAGCGAACAGCACGATTTTGCCTGGCGTTACAATTGGCGATGGTGCAATCATTTCTGCTGCAACGCTTGTCCATAAGGATGTGCCGGCCGGCGCATTTGTCGGAGGCAATCCGATGCAGATGATTTATACAGCCGAACAAATGGCCGAACGCCAAGAGGAATCCCGTGAGCAATAGCTCTCGGGATTTTTTTCTTATTTTCTTGACCTTCTGCTGGGAAATGCGATAAAATAATAATTACTTTATTACATTAGCGAACTAAAGTAAAATATCCATAAATAGGAAGTGAATCCATGTTAATTCAAATGTTCGAAAAGCCGCTCGGCATGCGCGATGATTTTCCTTCTATTGTTAAAAGGAAATCAAAGCTCAGCGCAGCGGGTATACAAATAATGGAGCAGTTCGGTTATGAAATGCTGCAGACTCCAAGTTTGGAATATTACGAAACGATCGGTAAAATATCAGCAATTTCCGATAATCAGCTTTTCAAATTATTGGATAATCAGGGGCAGACGCTTGTGCTGCGACCGGATATGACTTCTCCGATAGCGCGTGTTGCCGCTTCAAAATTACTGAAAGAAAAAATGCCGGTCAGGCTCGGTTACTATTCAAATGTCTTCCGTGCCCAATTGAGAGAAGGTGGACGTCCCGCGGAATTTGAGCAGATGGGCGTCGAATTGATCGGGGATGAATCTCTTTATGCAGATGCGGAAGTCATTCTTCTCGCCACTGAAATCCTGCGCAAACTGCGCGTTGAGTCCGGCCGGATTGTCATTGGCCATACCCAACTGCTGCAGGAAGTGCTGCGCGGCTATGGACTCGAAGAAGCGGTGATTGAAAAATTACGCGCTGAGATGGTGGCGAAAAACAAAGTCGCTTATGAAAACTTGGTCGACGACCTCTCGATCTTGCCGGATGCCAAGACCTCGCTTCTTAAGGTCATGAACGCAACCCGTCTGGATGATTGGGAACCGCTGGTCGATGACAGCAATGACGTTCAACGGTCATTATTCAACGATATGGTCAAGCTGAAATCAATTCTCGACCGCAATGGCCTCGAGGAATTTGTCACTTATGATCTTTCATTCACCAGCCACATGACATATTACACTGGTATGGTTTTTGAAATTTACGGTGAAGGCAGCGGTTTTCCGCTGGGCAACGGAGGGCGCTATGATGGTTTGATGAGACAATTCGGATTGCATGTCGGAGCGACCGGCTTCGGACTCCGGGTTGATCGTCTGTTGGAAGCAATGCCGGTTGAAGTGGAACAATCACAGCAAACATTGATACTATTCAATGAAGAAAACGAGGAAAAAGCTCACGAAAAGGCGAAGAACTTGAGAGAGACCGGAGTAACGGTGACACTTCAATTCACTCCTGCGGTTAAAGCACAAACTGAATTCAGCTCGCTATTCAGCAAGGTGATTCGACTGGACGGTGAAGAGAATGGATAAACTGACGATTGCGATGCCTAAAGGCCGTATTTTTGAAGAAGCGTATGAACTATTGGTGCAGGCAGGGTTTGATTTGCCGGCGGAGTTGGATGATTCCCGGAAATTGATCGTGGAAGCACCAAATGAAGGATTCAGATTCATCTTGTCAAAACCGATGGATGTGCCGGTCTATGTTGAGCACGGGGTTGCGGATATCGGCATTGCCGGCAAGGATGTCATGCTGGAGCAGGAACGTGATATCCACGAATTATTGGATCTGAAAATCAGCAGCTGCTATATTGCCACTGCAGGATTGCCGGATACGGAAATGGATATGGTGACTCCAAGAATTGCCACAAAGTATCCGGAAATAGCTTCCCAGTTTTTCCGCAGCCGCGGGGAACAGGTGGAAATCATCGAACTTAACGGTTCCATTGAGCTTGCGCCGATGATCGGTCTGGCAGAGCGCATTGTGGATATTGTTTCAACAGGTAAAACTTTGAAGGAAAATGGCTTGGTTGAATACGATAAAATTGTAGACATCACTTCACGGCTAATTGCCAACCCGGTAAGCTATCGTTTAAAACAGCAACGGATTGACGAAATCGTGAAGCGTTTGAGAAAGTAGGCGAAAAAATGAAAATCACCCGATTGTCTAACGCCATTTCAATCAGGAGAACGGGCGGCAATTCAACTGAAGCGCAACTACAGGCAGTGAAAGATATTATCCGCACGGTCCGGGAAGATGGGGATGCGGCGCTGCTCCGGTTTTCGAAAAAATGGGATGGCGCAGAGCTTGCGAATTTGCGTGTCAGCCGCGAAGAAATCGAGGAAGCAGTAAAGCGTTTCGATCCTCAATTATTGAGCGATTTAACAGAAGCGGCTGATAATATACGGAAGTACCACGACAACCAAAAGCAGGAAAGCTATAAGATTACAGAGGAAAACGGCTCTTATGTCGGACAGCGTGTGACGGCCATTGAATCCGCCGGCTTATACGTGCCGGGTGGAACAGCAGCGTATCCGTCATCGGTGTTGATGAACGTCATTCCAGCACAGGCAGCCGGCGTTTCGCGCATTGTGCTGATTTCGCCGCCTGCTGCAGATGGGTCACTGTCTGATGGTGTTCTTGCAGCAGCGCATATTCTGGGCATCGAAGAAATTTACAAGTCGGGAGGAGCACAGGCGATTGCGGCACTGGCCTACGGTACGCAATCGATTGCGCCTGTCGATAAGATAACCGGTCCAGGCAATATCTTCGTGGCGCTGGCAAAAAGCGAAGTCAATGGAGACGTGGCAATCGATATGATCGCGGGACCGAGTGAAATCGCAATCATCGCAGACGCCAGTGCATATCCGGATGAAATTGCGGCGGATCTGCTGTCACAGGCAGAACATGATCCGATGGCGAGTTCGGTGCTGTTGACCGATAACGCGGAATTGGCGGAAGCCGTTTCATTTGAAGTGGAAAAGCAGTTGGCGGATTTGCCAAGACAGTCGATTGCCAGAGCTGCCATCGATGGGTTTGGTGAAATTTATCTCGGGAAAACGATGGAAGAGCTGATTGAAGCGGCCAACCAATTGGCGCCGGAGCATCTCGAAATCATGACGAAGGATGCAGTGGCAGATGCCGAAAAGATCAAACACGCCGGCGCCATCTTCATCGGCCGTTATTCGTCTGAACCGATCGGTGATTATTTTGCCGGCACCAACCACGTTCTTCCGACCAACAGCACAGCACGATTTTCGAGTGCGCTTTCGGTCTATGACTTTTTAAAAAGAACCAGCATTATTCATTACAGCGAACAGGCCTGGCAGGACAATAAAGAAAAAATTGCCCGATTGGCAAGGCTGGAAGGCCTGGAAGCACATGCGCGTGCTGTGGAGTCGAGGCAATGGGAAAAGGAGAGTCGAAAATGAGAAAAGCGGAATTGCAACGGAATACAAATGAAACTTGGATAGATGTATCATTCTCGCTTGATGGTGAAGGGACTGCGGTGATTGATACAGGAGTGCCGTTCATGGATCATATGCTCGATTTATTTATTAAGCATGGAATGTTCGATGCAAAAATCAAAGCGGAAGGCGATACGCACATTGATGACCACCATACGACTGAGGACATTGGAATCGTATTGGGGCAGGCGGTCAGAGAAGCGCTCGGCGATAAAAAAGGGATACGCCGTTACGGCAATGCTTTCGTGCCAATGGATGATGCTCTCGCACAAGTGGTCGTCGACTGTTCAAACAGGCCTCACCTGGAATTTCGGGGAGAAATTCCAACTGATAAAGTCGGAACTTTCGATACGGAACTGGTGTATGAATTTTTATGGAAATTTGCACTTGAATCCCGTATGAACGTCCATGTCATCATTCATTATGGAAAAAATACGCATCACATCATCGAAGCCGTTTTCAAAGCCTTGGCACGGGCGCTTGATGAAGCGACGATGATCGATCCGCGGGTCAAAGGTGTGCCGTCCACGAAGGGGCTGTTGACATGATTGTCGGCATTATCGATTACGGCATGGGCAATTTGTTCAGCGTCGAGCAGGCATTAAAAAAATTGGATTGCACGGTGATTCTGTCGGACGACGCTGAAACCCTGCTTGAAGCAGAGGCGATTCTTTTGCCGGGCGTCGGTGCTTTTCCGGATGCCATGGCACTTCTTGATTCCAAAGGGCTGTCGGGATTCATCCGCTCATTGCCGGATAAGGGGATCCCGTTAATGGGCATCTGCCTCGGCATGCAATTATTATATGAAGACAGTTCAGAAATAAGAATGACTGAAGGCCTCGGCTTATTGAAAGGAAAAATCCGCAGATTTGAAAGGGGCACTTACCGCATCCCGCATATGGGCTGGAACCGGCTGGAATTTACCCGGTTGCCTTATTGGCTGGAGGATCTGCAGAGCGATACCCATGTTTATTTTGTGCACTCATTTTATGTAACGGATGCAGATCCGGAAGAGGTTTTTGCAGGAGCGGAATACAGCAATGTAAAAGTTCCGGGCGTGGTCGGCAAAGGGCTGGTCACGGGTATGCAATTTCATCCGGAAAAATCAGGCGATTTTGGCCATTATTTATTGGAACAATGGATCGCGAATGTCAGGGGGAACTCAGGTGAGTAAATTTCAACTATATCCGGCGATTGACCTCAGAGACGGCAAATGTGTCAGGCTGTTCCAGGGAGATTATAATCAGGAAACGATTTACGGTGATTCGCCGGTGGAGATGGCGAAGAAATTCGCTGATGCGGGGGCAGAATGGCTTCATATGGTCGACCTGGACGGTGCTAAAGATGGGCACCGTGTAAATGAGGGAGTTGTGATCGATGCAGCCAGACTTGGTTTAAAGGTGCAGGTAGGCGGCGGCATCCGCACGCGTGGCGATATCGCCCATTACCTGGACAATGGTGTGTCACGAGTAATCATCGGCAGCCTTGCGATCCGTGAACCGGAAATTGTCGTCGGCTTCATCGAAGAATTCGGAGCGGAACGCATTGTCATCGGCATAGACGCGAAAGATGGAATGGCAGCGACGGAAGGATGGACGGAAACTTCTGTGCAGCCCGCCACTGAAGTGGCGAAATATTTTGTATCGAAAGGTGCTCGCCATTTCATCTACACGGATATCGCAACTGACGGAACTTTGGCTGGCCCGAATATCAAAGCCAACCAGCAATTGGTGAAAGAAGGAACTGCGGAAGTGATCGTCTCCGGCGGCATCGGGTCACTTGAAGACGTGAAGAACGTCAAAGCGGCGGCTGGCAGCAGTGCGATTGCCGGCGTGATCATCGGCAAAGCATTGTACGAAGAACGTTTCACATTGGAGGAGGCTTTATCATGCTGACGAAACGAATTATTCCGTGTCTGGACGTCAAAGAAGGGCGCGTCGTCAAAGGAATCAGCTTTGTTTCATTGAAAGATGCGGGCGACCCTGTGGAACTGGCGCGTTTCTACGACAAGCAAGGTGCAGATGAACTGACATTCCTCGATATTTCCGCCTCGCACGAAGGAAAAGAGACAATGGTCGAGGTGGTCAAAATTGTCGCCAGTGAATTGTCGATTCCTTTTACCGTCGGAGGAGGCATACGGACCCTCGAAGATATGAAGCGGATGCTGCGTGCCGGTGCAGACAAGGTTTCACTTAATACAGCAGCCCTTGACCGGCCGGAACTGATCAAAGAAGGTGCCGACTTTTTCGGTTCTCAATGCATCGTGGTTGCCATCGACGCCAAATGGAACGGCAACAGTTGGGATGTCTACACTCACGGCGGCCGCAATAAAACATCATGGGATGCAGTCGAGTGGGCAAAACGCAGCGTCGAACTGGGCGCAGGTGAATTGCTCCTGACAAGCATGGATAAAGACGGTTCCAAAGACGGCTTTGACCTGTCTCTCACAAAAGCGGTAAGAGATGCAGTCGAAGTTCCGGTCATTGCAAGCGGCGGCGCAGGCAGCAAGGAAGATTTCAAGGAAGTTTTCGAACAGGTGGATGCAGATGCTGCTCTTGCGGCATCGATTTTTCATTACAAAGAAACGAGTATTGCAGAAGTGAAGGATTATTTGCGAACCGAAGGAGTGAATGTAAGGTGAAAGAGTTAAAATACGATCAGGACGGGCTGGTGCCTGTCATTATTCAGGACAGTGAGTCAAAGCAGGTGCTGACGCTGGCTTACGCCAACGAAGAAGCGCTTCAGAAAACGATGGACAACGGAGAAACGTGGCTCTTTTCAAGAAGCCGCCAGGAATTATGGAATAAAGGTGCGACCAGCGGCAACACGCAGAAAGTTGTTTCTGTGCAGGTCGATTGTGATGGTGACTCGGTCATTTATGAAGTGATTCCCAACGGGCCGGCGTGCCACACAGGAGAACAATCCTGCTTCAGCGAAACAATTTATGGTGAACGGAACGAGTCGGCAGGAAATATGCTGGAAGAATTGAAATCATTGATCCAGAGCCGCCACAGTGAAATGCCGGAAGGCGCATACACCACTTATCTTTTTGAAGAAGGTGTGGATAAAATCTGTAAAAAGATCGGCGAAGAAGCGGCTGAAGTGATCATTGCCGCGAAGAACCGGGATGCACAGGAACTGTCGATGGAAACGGCCGATCTGTTCTATCATGTAATGGTGCTGTTGCAGGAACAGGGCGTCGATCTTGATCAGGTAATGGCGGTTCTGCAAGAGCGCCACCAGGCAAAAACTGCAGGTAAATGAGCTCCGGATATGCTATAATTAAAGGATATTAAAGTCAAGGGCGGCAACTGTCGATCCTTATACTTTTGCGGAGGCTAATTTTGGAGAATAAAAAGAAAAACAATTATGAGAATGTACTTTCATTCATTCCCACAGGTGAATATTATTACAAGAAAGCGCTGAAGGAATTGCAGCGTGAAAATTATCCGAAAGCCCATAAGTATCTGCAGCGAGCGACGGAATTGAGTCCGGAAGATCCGCTGATCATGATGCAATTCGGCATAGTGCTGATGGAAATGCAGGAATTTGAACAGGCAATGGACGTGCTGCGGAGAGCCAGAGAACTGGATCCCGAAGAGACGGACATCCTGTTTTTCCTTTCAGAAGTGCATGCACATATGGGCTTATTTCTTGATGCCCGAAAATACGCCCGGAAATACGTTGAAGCAGATGTTCAAGGCAAGTATGCGGAAGAGGCGATGGAAATCATCGATTTTGCAGAACAGGAAGACTGGCAGCTGCTGGACGATGAAGGCGAAGCGCAGGACAGTGAATATTTCTACCAGCAGGAAAAAGCACGCCGTTTAATGGAGCAGGGCAATTTCACCGATGCCATCAAAATGCTGGAAGACCTCATAGAAGATAAGCCTGACTTCTGGGGAGCCCACAACAATCTGGCTCTTGCGTATTTCTATATCGGGGAAACAGAGATGGCCAAAGCTTTGCTGCATGATGTGTTGAGACGCAATACTGGAAACCTTCATGCCCTATGTAATTTGGCGGTCTTCCATTATTACGAAAAAAATGATGAGCTGGAAGACATTTTGGCTTTGCTTAAGAAAATTCAGCCCTATGTGTTCGAGCACCGTTATAAATTGGGTGCGACTTTTGCGCTCGTCGGCAAGTACAAGGAAGCTTATCGCTGGCTGAGAAGTCTGCAGAAGCGCGGCTTTGATGGCGATCCTGCATTTTACTTCTGGCTGTCTCATGCGGCTTATCATTCAAATCATGAAGAAGTTGCCAAACAGGCCTGGAAGCAATTGACTGCGATGGACCCGGGCAAGGAAGGGTATGAGCCATGGCAGGAAGATATAACAATGCCGCATTCGGATGCGCTGGAGCATGATCGTGATTACCTCGTGGAGAAATTGGATCACCCCCATAGAAGTGAACGATTGTTCGGCGTGTTCCTGTTAAGCAAATCTTCACACAAACAGGAAATCATATCCCATCCAAAATGGTTGAAAAGTGAACAGCCAACTATAATAGAGACGTTTATGCTTGGCTATGCCCTCGGCCATCCTTTCAAAGAAACGGTTTCTGAGGAGCGGGCATTTCTGCGGGCGATGAAAGCGACAGAGATACTGTATGAAAAAGAAGGCATGGTCACCCAACAGGGATCCTATGCTTTTCAAATGTGGTTTATGCTGGTGGATAATGCATTCCAAAGAAACTATCCTTTCAAGAACCCGAATGCTTTGGCTGCTGCGGTCGATTATATGGTGAAATCATCCAGGGACAGCAGCATCACGAAAAAAGGAACTGCTGAGAAGTTTGGGATCACCCCTTCTACATTGACGAAATATATAAACGAATTAATCGAATTTCTTCCATTATTTGAATCATAAGCATAAAAGTTGATGGCTGACGTGGAATCTTATACGATTTAGCTATTGAATGTTAGGAGGACACGTACATGACAGAAGCTGATAAAATTTATGATGTAATAATAATAGGTGCAGGACCAGCAGGCATGACGGCAGCTGTGTATACCTCGCGTGCCAATTTATCCACATTGATGATTGAACGTGGAATTCCAGGCGGCCAAATGGCCAACACAGAAGAAATTGAGAACTACCCTGGGTTCGACCATATTCTTGGACCGGATCTTTCGACCAAAATGTTCGATCACGCCAAGAAATTTGGGGCTGAGTATGCTTACGGTGATGTAAAAGGAATCGTTGATGGCGATGAGTTTAAGACAATTACTGCTGGTTCAAAGGAATACAAAGCAAGAGCGGTTATCCTGACAACAGGTGCGGAATATAAAAAAATGGGCATACCGGGTGAAACAGAACTTGGTGGCCGCGGCGTCAGTTATTGTGCTGTTTGCGACGGAGCTTTCTTTAAACAGAAAAATCTGGTGGTAGTCGGCGGGGGAGATTCGGCAGTGGAAGAAGGCGTGTATTTGACGCGTTTCGCTGACAAAGTGACAATTGTCCACAGAAGAGATGAATTGCGTGCGCAAAAAATCCTTCAGGATCGTGCTTTTGCCAATGATAAAATCGACTTTATCTGGAGCCATACGGTGAAAGAAATCAAAGGCGAAAACGGCAAAGTTGCCGGGGTTACGCTCGTATCCACTGATGATGGCACTGAAACGGAAAAAGAGATCGATGGCGTATTCATCTATATTGGAATGTTGCCATTGACGAAGCCTTTTGCCAATTTGGGTATTTTGAATGACGAAGGCTACGTTGTGACAAATGAAAAGATGGAAACATCAGTTCCGGGAATCTACGCTGCAGGAGATCTTCGTGACAAGACATTGCGTCAGGTTGTCACTGCTACGGGCGACGGCAGCATTGCAGCTCAGGCAGCACAGCATTATATTGAGGAATTAGTTGAAAGAATCGGTCAAAACGTTTAATTTAATACTATCTTAATCTGTCTGTAATGCTTTTGACATGTATAAGAGGTATAGTAAGAATAGTAAATTGACCCCCTTTTTATAGAAGTTTTGAAAGGCTGTTTCCCGAATCATTCGGGAGACGGCCTCTTTTTTTTGTGTAAATATTAAAGGCTACATAAGTTAAACTAATTTTTTTTAATAACCGATATTCCGCAAAACAGCTTCGCTTGCCTGGGGGCTTGCTCTGAGCTAACTCGGTCTCGTTTCACTTCGCCCGAGTGGATCTCAGCACTTCGCTTGGTCCCCTGGGCGTCTTCGCTGTTTTGCTCCATATCTCAGCTACTCTCCCAGCGCCGGCGCGGCTCAAGAGTAGGCGAATGCCGACGGAGTAAAAGGTGAGTGGTCTTTTCGGCTTATTGCGGGAGCCAAGGTGTGCAATACGAAGATGACAACTCCTATGCGACGAGCTTGCGCAGGAGCATAATCTTTGCACTGTACATAGCGGCGAAGCGGTTTAGAAATATTAAATCTTTAGTTCAGCTTATATACATTTTCTTTTTTGCATGACACACCAGGATAGATGTATAATGAAAGAAGTTTAAAACAGATGCGGAGTGTCGAGTGTGCAGCGAATCGCGAATTTATTAGTTATTAAAAATGGTCATGTCCTATTATTGAAAAAACCCCGACGCGGTTGGTATGTTGCGCCCGGCGGTAAAATGGAATCCGGAGAATCGGTGTATGAAGCGGCAATCCGGGAATTTACGGAAGAGACGAATGCGGAGCCAATCGGCACCCACGTCAAAGGAATTTATACAATGATGATTGAAGATGATGGCAAGGCGGTCGATGAATGGATGCTTTTCACTTTTATCGCCACCGATCTTAAAGGAACCCCTTTTGTTGAAACCCCTGAAGGAGTCCTGGGATGGCATCCTGTTGAAAGTTTAGCAACTTTGCCGATGGCTGAAGGCGACCGGACCAATCTTTTGTTCGCCACAAGCCAGGCTGGGGTCCAATTTGGAACCTTCCATTATACATCGGAATTTAAGTTGCTGAAAGAGCAGATACAAATTTCAACAGAAGAGGTGAATCGCCAGCATGGATAATAAAGTAGAAGAAACTGAGTTGATCGTAATCACCGGAATGTCAGGTGCCGGAAAAACCGTAGCGATTCAAAGTTTTGAGGATCTCGGCTTTTTCACTATAGATAATTTACCCCCGGCGCTATTGCTGACATTTATCAAGTTGATGCGGGATTCAGGAAAATCGATGAAACGCGTTGCCGCAGTTATGGATTTGCGGGGAGGCGACTTTTTCGACAGCCTCGTTGATGCCATAGATAATTTATCAAAAGAGCCGAAAGTATCTGTCACCATCCTGTTTCTGGATGCAGACAATCAGACTTTGGTCAGCCGTTATAAGGAAACCAGGCGTTCACATCCTCTATCACCAGGGGGACTTGTACTCGGAGGCATAAAAAAAGAACGTGATATGCTGATCGACCTTCAGGGACGGGCAAAATATATTTACAACACGTCTCAAATGACCCCGCGTGAACTGAAAGAGAGAATCATCGCGGATTTTTCTACAAATACCAGTAATGTGTTTACTGTAAATGTCCTGTCATTCGGCTTTAAACATGGTATGCCGATCGATGCCGACCTGGTATTCGATGTACGGTTTTTGCCGAATCCCTATTATATAGAAGAACTCAAACCGCTTTCCGGTCTGGATGAACCTGTTTCAAGCTATGTGCTCCAATGGAATGAAACCCAGATGCTTATTGAAAAGTTGACGGATCTTCTGCAATTCATGATTCCCCGTTACAAGAACGAAGGCAAAGCGCAATTGGTCATCGCCTTCGGCTGTACAGGCGGCCAGCATCGTTCAGTCACCTTAGCTGAGTATTATGGCAAGTTATTTGCTGAAAAAAACAAAACCATCATTACTCATCGCGACGTCAAAACGAGAAAGGGCTGAGTGAATGGAAAATAAAGGCCAACGAAAAAAACTCGTTATAATTGGAGGCGGAACGGGACTGTCCACCCTACTGCGGGGACTGAAAAAGCTTCCATTGGATCTGACTGCCATTGTCACAGTGGCAGATGATGGAGGCAGTTCCGGCCGACTGCGCAATGATCTGAATATCCCACCGCCAGGCGATATACGGAATGTTATGGCAGCGTTATCCGATGCAGAACCATTGGTTGAAGAAATGTTCCAATACCGCTTCAGCAAATCAATTGACCTGGGCGGACATTCTCTCGGCAATTTAATGCTGGCGGCTTTGACGGATCTGACAGGTGATTTTTCACATGCAGTCCGGGAGATGAGCCGTGTTTTGAATGTCAACGGCACAGTCATTCCGGCCGCCAATCAAATAGTCACATTGAAGGCAGAATTTGAAGATGGAACCATCGTCAGTGGAGAATCAAAGATCCCGCAATATTTGCAACCCATCAAACGGGTATTCATTGAGCCCATCGATGTCAAAACCTTGCCGGATACTGTTACAGCCATCCGCCAGGCAGATATCATCGTAATCGGACCGGGTTCACTTTATACCAGCATCCTGCCCAATTTATTGGTGAAAGATATCAAAAAGGAATTATTGGCAGCCAAAGCGAAAAAGATTTATATCTGCAATCTGATGACTCAAGCCGGAGAAACCTACATGTATTCGGCTTCCGACCATATAAAAGCGTTATACGACCATGTAGGCCAGCCTTTCCTTGACGCAGTACTGCTTGATAAAGCGGAAATGCCGCCGACGGTTGTCGAACTTTACAAGCAGGAGAAGGCTTGGCCGGTAGCATATGATGCAGAAAAGCTTGCAGAATTAGGCTTGGACATCCACCGCGAAGATATCGCAAGTATATTTGAAAATGCTGTTCGCCACGAGCCAAAAAAAGTGGCGGAATGGCTCTTTCAATATGCCGGCGGCGAATTGAAAGATGACACGAAGCTTCGGTATTTCTGAATGCTTGAAAGGGGGAATAAAATTGTCTTTCGCTTCGGAAACAAAAAAGGAAATGACACAGGTAGAAGTGGATGAATGCTGCGGCAAAGCAGAATTGTCCGCTTTAATCCGGATGAATGGGACCTTATCATTTTCAAGCAGGCAATTGAGCGTCGATATACAAACAGAGAACGCCGCCATTGCCCGCCGAATCTATACGCTTTTAAAGCGCTTTTATCCGCCTTATCCGATCGAGTTGCTCGTTCGAAAAAAGATGCGGTTGAAAAAGAATAATATCTACATTTGCAGATTGAGGGACGGTTCCAAGCATGTATTGGAGGATTTGATGATCATCACGGAAGGTTTCCAGTTCCAGCAGGAAATCGTCAAATCACTGATTGAAAAAACGTGCTGTAAACGCGCGTATCTTCGCGGGGCGTTCCTGGCTGGAGGATCCGTCAATAACCCGGAAACTTCATCGTATCACCTCGAAGTTTATTCTTCAGACCGTGATCACGCGGATTCACTGACTGAACTCATGAACCATTTTCATCTGAACAGTAAAACAATCGAGCGTAAAAAAGGCTTTGTCACTTATTTGAAAGAGGCGGAAAAAATTTCCGACTTTCTGAGCATCGCCGGCGCGCATTCTGCATTATTGAAATTCGAAGATGTGCGGATCATCCGGGATATGCGGAATTCAGTAAACCGGCTCGTCAATTGCGAAACCGCCAATCTCAATAAAACGATTGATGCGGCGCTGCGGCAAGTGGAAAATATCCGCTTTATCGATTCCGTTATAGGAGTGGAACAGCTGCCGGATCGCCTGCGTGAAATTGCCAGGCTGCGCGTCGAGTTTCAGGATGTTACACTGAAGGAGCTCGGTGAAATGGTGTCAACTGGAAAAGTCAGCAAATCCGGGGTCAATCACCGCCTTCGGAAGATTGACGAAATCGCTGAATCATTAAGAAAAGGCGAAACGATCGGCGGTTAAAAGCCGCGGTTCTTTCATATATATTAGTCTAGTCAATTTTCTGAGGAGGATATGCATGGTTGAAAAACAAGTGAATGTTCAATTGAAATCAGGCTTACAAGCAAGGCAAGCCGCTTTATTCGTACAAGAAGCAAACAGATATAATTCGGATGTCTACCTCGAAAAAGAGGAAAAGAAAGTCAATGCGAAAAGCATTATGGGCATCATGAGCCTGGCCATCGGAAAAGGCACATCAGTTATCATTTCAGCAGACGGATCCGACGAGGACTCCGCTGTCGAAGCCTTATCAGCATTGATCGAAAAAGAAGCATAAGAAAACCCCGCAGCTCAAATGAGCTGCGGGGTTATTTTTTGATTCTACTGTCCAGACTTCAGCGGCCCAGCTCTTCGGGTCATAAGTCACTCTGGCTGTGCGGCTGGAAAGATGCCGCTTCGCCAGATCGCCTTATGCCCGTCAGAGCTGAACGGGCGCTTTCGCTTTTCTCTTAGATATCTTCCTTCTCATGTTGCGGCAATTTGCTGCGCGTGATGATCTGGTCGATCAAGCCGTATTCCAATGCACGTTCCGCTGTCATAAAGTTGTCGCGGTCTGTATCTTTCGAAACGACCTCGAGCGTCTGTCCTGTGCGATCAGCTAAAATCTGGTTTAATTTCTCACGCAAGAACAAGATCCGTTTCGCGGCAATCTCAATTTCAGTAGCCTGGCCCTGTGCACCGCCAAGTGGCTGGTGAATCATGACTTCAGCGTTCGGAAGCGCGTAACGTTTGCCTTTTGTGCCGGCTGCCAACAGGAATGCTCCCATTGAAGCGGCCATACCGATGCAGATTGTCTGAACATCCGGACGGATGAATTGCATCGTATCGTAAATTGCCATACCGGCTGTGATGCTGCCGCCTGGGCTGTTAATATAGATGGAAATATCTTTTTCAGGATCTTCCGCTTCGAGGAATAGAAGCTGTGCAACGATGGAGTTTGCCACGTTATCGTCGATACCGCTTCCAAGCATGATGACACGGTCTTTCAAAAGACGCGAGTAAATATCATAGGCACGCTCGCCTCGGCTCGTCTGTTCAATTACTGTTGGAATTAAATTCATAGAAAATCCTCCTTGTGTAAGTGATAAGATTCCATACTGAAATACGTTTCAGCTGTAATAATATCATACACATCATGGTCAATGAAGGTCAAATCTAACGAATTAAAAAAATCAACTTGATATGCGCCGCCATTTTTTGTATACTTGTAAAGTCGCTAAGATAGAAACGCCCTCGTAGTGTAATGGATAACACCCAAGATTCCGATTCTTGTAATGGGGGTTCGATCCCCTCCGAGGGCATATGCCACCAACCCGCTTTGCCATTTCATGGCGGAGCGGGTTTTTTATTACAATTTGATTTATAGATTAGGACAATCGATATTCCGCAAAACAGCTTCGAAGACATTAGCCGATGCTTGCGAGGCTAAGTCTTTGCGACGAAGCAGCGCAGCGATGCAGGAGCACGGTTTTTACGGCTTGATAAATTAGTGTACCAATCGAGTGGATCTCGCACTTCGTCGAAACGACGTTGGAAAGCCAACGCCGCTTCTGCTCCCCTGGGCGTCTTCGCTGTTTTGCTCCATATCTAGGTTATTCTCTCAGCGCCGGCGCGCCTCAGGATGGAGCGGAGCAATAAGACGAGTGGTCTTCTCGGCTTATTGCGGGAGCTTAGTCCAAAGCGCCGAAGCGAAATATCAAATACTACAAACTATATGTAAAACAATAAGAAAGAAGGCTACCCATGCTGACACTTTACACACGACCGAATTGCCCGTTATGCGAAGAAGCAAAATTGATGCTGAATCTTGTGCAGGAGGATTTTCCGGTGGAGTATACAGAAGTTAATATAGAAGAAGACCATATCATCCATGAGAAATACATGCTGATGATTCCTGTCCTGGAGCAGGAAGGCAGGGTCCTGTTATATGGCAATATCGGTTATGCCGATCTTTTGGAAGCGTTGAAATTCTAACGCTTCTTTTTTATTGCATTACTCTTAATTATTAGGTAGAATGAATTTAGTGGGACAGAAAAATAACTAGTGGGATAAATTTTGCCCAGCTGGAAACGGAGTGAATTTATGGATGCATTATCTTCAGCGCAGAATAAGCTGCTGCCGGAAATGTCCGAACTCCTGAAAAAACGTTACCAGATCCTGCAGGCAATCAACCAGGAACAACCGGTCGGCCGGAGGACATTAAGTGAACACTCCGGGATGACAGAACGCGATATTCGAAAAGAAACAGATCTTTTACGCAAGCAGCAATTGATTGAGATGAAAACTGCCGGCATGGTGATTACCAAGCAGGGGGAAGAAGTACTCAATTCATTAAAATCCTTCATGCACAAATTGACAGGGATTGCCGATCTTGCAGATTGCTTGAAACAACAATTGGGAATTTTGGATGTGGTGTTGGTTCCTCTCGATTCGGATAAAGCGATCTCCGTGAAAAACCAGATTGGAAAAGAGGCTGCACGGCTTCTTGAGCAGCACTTTGCTGCTCAGCCAAATGTCGCAGTGACCGGGGGCAGTACAATGGCTGCAATTGCCAAAGAACTGAAGGGTGAAAAAACCTACCCGGCATTGAGATTCATTGCAGCGCGTGGTGGTCTTGGAGAAGATGTTTTGCACCAGGCGAATACCATTGCCTCAGCTTTTGCAGGAAAAACCGGTGGATCATTCAAGACGCTTTATCTGCCGGACCATTTAAGTGAAGAAGCCTATACCATGATGATGAAAGAGCCGCTCATCAGGGAAATGATGGATTTATATGAACAAACCGATTTGGTGGTCCATGGCATCGGCAACGCACAAGAGATGGCGGTACGGCGCCAATCGACTGCCGAGGAAGTCGAAAAGATCACTGAAGGCGGCGCTGTCAGTGAAGCATTCGGATACTATTTTGACGCAGAGGGCAATGTTGTTTACCGCATCCGTTCAGCGGGAATTCAGTTGGAGCAAGTGCAAAAAGCCCCGGCCATTATAGCAGTTGCCGGTGGACGTTCGAAGGCGATGGCAATTCTTTCTTATTTCAAAAATGCACCCAAGCACACAGTGCTGGTCACTGATGAAGGTGCAGCAAGAGAAATACTGGAACTTACAGAAAACTTAGGAGGAAATTAATATGACTTTAAAATTAGCGATTAACGGCTTTGGCCGTATTGGACGTATTGTGTACCGTGAATCATTGACAAACCCGGAAGTGGAAGTAGTGGCAGTAAACGATTTGACGGATGCGGCTATGCTTGCGCATCTATTGAAATATGATTCAATCCATGGAATTTTGGATGCTGACGTTTCATCTGAAGGCGACAATATTGTTGTAAACGGCAAATCAATCCGTGTATTTTCTGAAAAAGACCCCTCAAACCTTCCTTGGGGAGACCTTGGTGTTGATATCGTAGTCGAATCTACCGGTTTATTCACAGATACTCCTTCTGCTTCAAAACACATCGAAGCAGGCGCGAAAAAAGTCATCGTATCGGCTCCAGGTAAAAACGGAATGAAAACACTTGTAATGGGTGTTAACCATGATACGTATAACCCGGAAGAGCATGATGTCGTTTCCAACGCATCTTGTACGACGAACGGACTTGCAGGAATTTCGAAAGTATTGAATGACAAATTCGGCATCAAACATGCAATGATGACGACGATCCATTCTTATACCAACGACCAGATTCTTTTGGATTCACCTCATAAAGATTACCGCCGTGCACGTGCAGCTGCGGAATCAATGATTCCTACAACTACAGGAGCTGCAAAAGCAGTAACAAAAGTGTTGCCTGAACTCGAAGGCAGACTTGACGGAATGGCAATCCGCGTTCCGACATCGAATGTTTCTCTTATTGACTTAGTTGCTGAATTGGAAACAGAAACAACGGTTGAAGAAGTGAATGCTGCGCTGAAAGCAGCATCTGAAAACGAATTGAAAGGCTCTCTGGAATACAGCGACCTTCCATTAGTTTCAAAAGATTATAACGGCAACACAGCATCTTCAACTGTCGATGGATTGTCCACAATGGCACTTGGAGGAAACATGGTTAAAGTACTCGCTTGGTATGATAACGAATCAGGTTACTCAGGCCGTTGCATCGACTTGGCTTTGCATATGCACAGCAAAGGGCTTTAATCCCAAAATCATAGCTTAATTACCGGTGAACCTCTATAATAAAAGAGGGTATAAGGGGTGGGGAATTTACCCCACTCCTTATTTTTTTGAATACAAATAGGAGGTATTTTCATGCTGCAGAAAATGACCATGAAAGATTTGGATTTGAAAGGAAAGCGCGTATTTTGCCGAGTCGATTTCAACGTACCGATGAAGGATGGGGCAGTGACGGATGATACACGGATCCGTGCAGCTGTTCCGACTATTGAGTATTTGATCGACAATGGGGCAAAAGTGATATTGGCGAGCCATTTGGGGCGCCCAAAAGGTGAGGTCAATGAAGAAATGAGGCTTGCTGCGGCAGGAGCCCGTTTAAGCGAATTGCTACATAAAGAAGTGAAAAGCCTCCAGGAATCAGTCGGCGAAACGGTGGAAAATGAAATTGCCGGCTTGCACGAAGGTGGCGTTTTGCTTCTTGAAAACGTCCGATTCCATGCCGGTGAAGAAAAAAATGATGAAGAACTGGCTAAATCGTTCGCTGGACTTGCAGACGTCTTCGTCAATGACGCTTTTGGAGCGGCGCACCGCGCACATGCTTCTACTGCAGGCATTGCGAAACATCTGCCAGCTGTTTCCGGACTGCTTCTCGAGAAAGAGCTGGATGTTCTAGGAAAAGCATTGTCCCAACCAGAACGTCCATTTACCGCTATCATCGGCGGGGCGAAAGTCAAAGATAAAATCGGCGTCATCGACCACTTGCTGGATAAAGTCGACAATTTATTAATCGGCGGGGGTTTGTCCTATACATTCCTTAAAGCACAGGGTCATGAAATAGGCAACTCTCTCGTAGAGGAAGATAAATTGGAACTGGCAAGAACGTTCCTTAAAAAAGCGGAAGAAAAAGGCGTAAAATTTTATCTGCCAGTCGATGCAACGGTTGCCAGTGAGTTTTCAAAAGACGCAGAAACAAAACATGTGAAAATCGAAGAAATTCCAGCTGATTGGATGGGGCTGGACATCGGACCTGAAACGGCGGATTTGTATCGGGACGTCATCAAAAATTCAAAACTGATCATCTGGAACGGACCAATGGGTGTCTTCGAAATGGAGCCATTTGCAAATGGTACGCGCTCAGTCGCACAGTCTATGGCAGAAACTGAAGGCTATACGGTCATCGGTGGAGGAGATTCAGCTGCGGCAGTGGAAAAATTCGAGGTCGCGGACAAAATGGATCATATTTCAACAGGCGGCGGAGCATCGCTGGAATTCATGGAAGGCAAGGAATTGCCTGGAGTCAGTTCGTTAACCGATAAAAAATGACAGAGTTATGAATAAGACCTTACAACACCATCAGAAAGGGAGTGTCTTTTTGAGAAAACCAATCATTGCAGGAAACTGGAAAATGTACAAAAACGCTGCGGAGGCAACAGCTTTTGCGGAAGAAGTGAAAGCATCCTTACCGGCTGCTGAAAAAGTGGATGCAGTTATCTGTGCACCAGCTTTATTTCTTCAAAGCCTGGTGGCGTCTGCTGCTGATACCGATTTGAAAATTGGTGCTCAGACTATGCACGAAGAGCAAGAAGGGGCGTTTACGGGTGAAGTCAGCCCGACGCAGTTAAAAGACAGTGGCGTGGAATATGTCATCATCGGCCATTCCGAACGCCGCCAGTATTTCAACGAAACGGATGAATCATCGAACAAAAAAGTTCTGGCCGCATTTGAACATGGTCTGTTACCTATTCTTTGTGTCGGTGAATCTCTCGAACAACGTGAAAGTGGAGAAACAGGAGCTGTCGTCGAAGCACAAGTTGAAAAAGGCACAGCACAATTATCAGCTGCACAGGCGGCTGACCTTGTAATCGCCTACGAGCCAATCTGGGCTATTGGTACAGGGAAGACTGCTACGGCTGAAGATGCCAATGAAGTGTGCGGCATAATCCGCAAAAAAATCGCGTCTTTATTTAATGAAGAAACAGCCGAAGCAATCCGGATTCAATACGGCGGCAGCGTCAAACCGGCGAATATTGAAGAACTTATGAGCATGGAGCATATTGATGGTGCTTTGGTTGGAGGAGCAAGTCTCGAAGCTGAGTCGTTCCTCAAATTATTGGAGGCTGGTGCAAATGCATAATACAGAACATCCGGTGGCTTTGATCATTCTGGACGGCTTCGGCTGTCGCAAGGAAACCTATGGCAATGCGGTTGCCCAGGCAAAAAAACCGGTTTTTGATAAGTTATGGAACAGCTATCCCCACGAATTATTGACAGCTTCAGGCGAAGCTGTTGGGCTGCCAGATGGCCAAATGGGGAATTCGGAAGTGGGTCATTTGAATATCGGTGCGGGACGGATTGTCTATCAAAACCTGACGCGTATCAATAAAGCCATTCGGGAAGGGGATTTTTTCCAAAATACCGCTTTCCTTGAAGCTATTGCGAAAGCAAAAGCAAATGATTCAGCTCTGCATTTAATGGGCTTATTATCTGACGGTGGGGTACACAGCCATTATGAGCATCTTTTTGCCTTATTGGAATTGGCGAAACAGCAGGGGCTGGAAAAAGTTTATGTCCACGGCTTTTTGGACGGCCGGGACGTCGGGCCTCAATCGGCTTTACAGTATATCGAGAAAACCGAAGAACGGATGGCAGAAATTGGCGTCGGTAAATTCGCTTCGATCAGTGGCCGCTATTATGCAATGGACCGGGATAAACGCTGGGATCGTGCAGAAAGTGCGTATCGCGTATTAGTGGATGGCATAGGATTGATGGCCTCCACTGCAAGCGAAGGCGTCGTGCATTCTTATGATCAAGGCGTAATGGATGAATTCGTGGTGCCATTTTATATAGAAGAAAATGGAGAGCCGGTTGCTACGATCAAGTCTGAAGACTCCCTCATCTTTTTCAATTTCCGGCCGGACCGGGCGATTCAGCTGACTTCCGCTTTATTGACAAGTGGTTTTGAAAGTTTTTCATTGAGCCCTAATCATCCGCTGAATCTCACATTTGTGTCATTCACCTCATATAGTGATGTGCTTCCTACCCGAATTGCTTTCGAAACACTCAATCTCGAAAATACGGTCGGAGAAGTAATATCAGCAAATGGCCTGACCCAATTGCGTATTGCGGAAACTGAAAAATATCCGCATGTCACTTTCTTTATGAGTGGCGGAAGAGAGAAGGTTTTCCCGGGAGAAGAACGGATTTTGGTCGATTCCCCGAAAGTGGCGACTTATGACCTTCAACCGGAAATGAGTGCTTATGAAGTCACGGATAGGTTGGTTGAACAAATTGAGGCGGAAGCACATGATGCAATTATCCTTAACTTCGCCAATCCGGATATGGTAGGGCACAGCGGATTGCTCGAGCCGACCATCAAGGCGATCGAAGTTGTGGATGAGTGCCTGGGTAGAATAGTTGACGCCTTGCATGCAAAAGGCGGAACAGCTATCATAACAGCCGATCATGGAAACTCGGACGAAGTATTGACAACCGAAGGTTTGCCTATGACTGCACATACTACAAACAAGGTACCGGTCATCATTACAAAACCAGGAATGGAAGTGCGTCCGGATGGCATTCTTGCTGATCTGGCACCAACCATCCTGAAATTATTGAACATCGAACAACCGGTCGAAATGACCGGCAAACCATTAATCTAAAGGGAGCTGTTTATATTGCCAATCATTACAGACATTCTAGCACGCGAAGTTCTTGACTCACGGGGAAATCCGACAGTTGAAGTGGAAGTTTTCACAGAAAGCGGCGCTTTCGGACGCGCAATCGTACCATCCGGTGCTTCAACCGGCGAACACGAGGCAGTGGAACTCCGTGACGGCGACAAAAGCCGTTATATGGGCAAAGGGGTATTAAAAGCTGTAGATTTCGTAAACAATGAAATTGCTGAAGAGCTGGAAGAAAATTATTCTGTTCTGGATCAGGTATCAATTGACCAGGCATTGATTGAACTCGACGGCACGGAAAACAAAGGCCGCCTTGGCGCAAACGCGATTCTTGGTGTTTCGATGGCAGTGGCACACGCTGCTGCGGATTATCTGGATCTTCCGCTATATCAATATCTGGGTGGATTCAACGCGAAGCAATTGCCGGTTCCGATGATGAATATCCTGAATGGCGGCGAACATGCCGACAATAATGTGGATATCCAGGAATTCATGATTATGCCGGTCGGTGCGGAATCTTTCCGCCACGCACTGCGCATGGGTACAGAAATTTTCCATACCCTGAAAACTGTATTGAAGGATAAAGGCTATAACACTTCCGTTGGAGATGAAGGCGGCTTTGCTCCGAACCTTGGATCTAACGAAGAAGCGCTCGAAACCATCATGACAGCCATTGAGAAAGCCGGCTACAAACCAGGTGAAGATGTATTGCTTGCAATGGATGTGGCAGCTTCTGAAATTTACAATAAAGAAAAAGGCATCTATAACCTGCCAGGCGACAATACGACGAAAACTTCAGCCCAAATGGTTGATTGGTATGAAGAGCTTGCGGGCAAATACCCGATCGTCTCAATTGAAGATGGATTGGATGAAAACGATTGGGACGGCTTTAAATTATTGACGGAACGCATCGGTGATAAAGTGCAATTGGTCGGGGATGACCTGTTTGTGACTAATACCAAAAAGCTTTCTCAAGGAATCGAGCAGGGAATCGGCAATTCAATCCTGATTAAAGTAAATCAGATCGGGACATTGACTGAAACTTTCGATGCAATTGAAATGGCGAAACGCGCTGGCTACACAGCAGTCATCAGCCACCGTTCAGGCGAATCGGAAGATGTAACGATTGCGGACATCGCAGTTGCGACCAATGCGGGGCAGATCAAAACAGGTGCTCCTTCCCGGACAGACCGCGTTGCGAAATACAATCAATTATTGCGCATCGAAGACCAGCTGCATGACACGGCAAAATACCTTGGTGTCAAAACTTTCTACAATTTGAATAAATAGAACAAAAGAGGCATTGCCTCTTTTTTCTATTGCTATTGTCACAGGTCGCAATTTTTGGTAAACTTATTCTTGTTGTGAAGGTTTTATTCAGGAGGTGGAATTTATGCATACGTTGTTAATGACTTTACTCGTCATCGTATCGCTCGCATTAATCGTTGTCGTATTATTACAATCAGGAAAAAGTGCAGGTCTTTCAGGAGCCATCTCCGGTGGAGCTGAGCAACTTTTCGGCAAGCAAAAAGCACGGGGACTTGATCTTGTCCTCCATCGTGTAACGATTGTACTTGCTGCCTTATTCTTTATTTTGGCTATCGCCGTAACGAAAGTATAAAGTGGATGATCCAATCGCCTGACCAATAAACTGGTTGGGCGTTTTCTTTTATAGTTTGATTTTAAATGCTATAAACCGATATTCCGCAAAACAGCTTGCTAAGAATTTGACCGAAGCTTGTGAGGTCAAGTCTTTGCGACGAAGCAGCGAAGCGATGCAGGAGCATGCTTATTTAACCCTATGCCCTGGGCGTCTGCGCTGTTTTGCTCCATATCTAAGCAAAATATTAAATAATAAAAATTAAAACTTGAATAAACCTTTTAAAATTACTGATTGTAGTGGAAGGTGGCGACTCCTGCGGGAATAGAGTGAGTCCTGAGACCCCGGAGGGAGCGAATGCGACTGAGGAGGCTCAGGCCACTCCCGCGGAAAGCGTCCACCTGGAACGAAAATCAGCAAATTAATATCAATTTCTGGAGGGATTTGTATGAGGATTTCACAGCCAAAGCCATTTTTCTTCAAGGCAGGGCCAAGGGCAGTTCTGTTGCTGCACGGTTTTACAGGCAACTCTGCTGATGTGCGGATGATGGGCCGTTTTCTGGAGAAGAAAGGCTATACATCACTGGCACCACATTTGGAAGGCCACGGCGTCGATCCGGAACAGTTGGTCGAAAGCGGACCTGAAGGCTGGTGGCGGGATGTAGAACAGGCTTACCAGAAGCTGAAAGACGAAGGGTATTCCGAGATTGCTGTGGCCGGATTGTCGCTTGGCGGCGTATTATCCCTGAAAGCAGGGTATACATTTCCTGTGAAGGGCGTCGTGACAATGTGCTCGCCGATGATCATGAAATCGACGGACCTGCTGTTTGAAGGCGTCATCAATTATGCGCGCAATTATAAGAAGCTTGAAGGAAAAGAAGACGATGTTATCGAAGAAGAAATAGAGGCTTTGCGTGAACACGGCATGCCTTCACTATCCGACCTGCGGAAATTGGTGCAGGATGTTAGGGACCATGCAGATCACGTCTATGCTCCGACATTCGTCGCACAGGGCTCTTTGGATAATGTTATTGATACCGATTCAGCGAATATCATCTATGATACAGTGGAATCGTTTGATAAAAAGATTAAGTGGTACGAGAAATCAGGGCATGTAATCACCCTGGATAATGAAAAAGAACAATTGCATGAAGATGTATTGGAATTTCTCGAATCGCTCGATTGGAGCGTGTGAGAACGCCAGAAGGAGGAATTGACATGGGAAATAATGAGATATCGTTGGATCAGCGCTTACTGGCTTTTATGCGCGAAGATGCATATAAGCCATTGACAGTCCAGGAAATCGAAGAACAATTCGGTTTTGAGGATGCTGATGAATTCAAAGAATTGGTAAAGACGTTAGTGAAATTGGAAGAAAAAGGATTATTGGTACGTTCCCGCGCCAATCGCTACGGGGTACCTGAAAGAATGAACCTCATGAGCGGAAAATTCATCGGCCATCCGCGCGGTTTCGGGTTTGTGGCATATGAAGAACCGGGACATGATGATATTTTCATTCCGCCGACAGAAGTCAACGGAGCGATCAACGGAGATAAAGTAATGGTAAGAATAGCAGAATCATCGGGTGGTGATCGCCGTGAAGGTGCCATCATCCGGATTTTGGAACGCGGCACGACACAGGTTGTCGGAACTTTCCAGGACAATAAAGGATTTGGTTTCGTCGTTTCTGATGATAAGAAAATGAATATGGATCTCTTTATTGCCAAAGATGATACACTCGGCGCAATTGACGGCCATAAAGTGGTAGTGGAAATTACCGGCTGGCCGGAAGGACGCAAGTCGGCAACGGGGATGGTTAAACAAATTTTGGGTCATAAAAACGATCCGGGTGTAGATATTCTGTCTATCATCCATAAGCATGGCATTGAAATTGAATTTCCACAGACCGTGCTGGATGAAGCAAATGCGGTACCTGAAGAAATCGAACCGAAAGATCTTGATAATAGAAGGGATCTCCGCAACGAAAAAATTGTTACCATTGACGGAGCAGATGCCAAAGATTTGGATGATGCTGTACAGGTGGTTAAGTTGGATGATGGCACCTATAAACTCGGCGTCCATATTGCGGACGTAAGCCACTATGTTACAGTAGGATCGGAAATGGACCGGGAAGCATATGACCGTGCAACAAGCGTTTATTTGACGGACCGTGTTATCCCGATGATCCCTCATCGCTTGTCGAATGGGATTTGTTCATTGAATCCACAGGTCGATCGGTTGACGCTTTCCTGTGAAATGATTTTCAATGACCAGGGAGATGTCATCTCGCATGAGATTTTCCAGAGTGTTATCCGGACATCTGCCAGAATGACGTATACAGACGTCTATGAAATTCTGGAACAGGATAATCAGGAGCTGAAAGAACAATACCGTGAACTAGTTCCAATGTTTGAATTGATGAAGAACCTTGCAGATATGCTGCGCAATAAACGCATGCGTCGCGGCGCCATTGACTTTGACTTCAAGGAATCGAAAGTCCTGGTTGATGAAGATGGGAATCCGACAGACGTGGTCGTCCGGGAACGTACAGTTTCTGAACGATTGATCGAGGAATTCATGCTGGCAGCAAATGAAACAGTCGCAGAACATTTCCATCGTATGGAAGTTCCTGCACTTTACCGCATACACGAAGATCCGAAACCAGAAAAGCTGCAGCGATTCTTTGAATTCGTCACGAATTTTGGTATCGTGGTAAAAGGTACCGGAAACCAGGTGCATCCACGTGCTTTACAGGAAATTGTGGAATCGGTCGCTGGTAAACCGGAAGAGCCGGTGGTTTCGACAATGATGTTACGTTCGATGCAGCAGGCCAAATATTCTGCTGAAAGCCTGGGACATTTCGGTCTTTCGACAGAATTCTATACACACTTCACATCACCGATCCGCCGTTATCCGGATTTGATTATCCACCGGCTGATTCGCACGTATCTGATTGAGAAAGATCTTTCAGAAGCGACGTTGCGACACTGGGACGCCAATATGGATGATATTGCAACCCATACATCTGAACGCGAAAGACGTGCAGTTGAAGCGGAGCGCGATACGGATGCATTGAAGAAAACGCAATTTATGGCTGATAAGATCGGTGAGGAATTTACGGGGATTATTTCTTCAGTCACCAATTTCGGGTTGTTCGTTGAATTGCCGAATACGATTGAAGGACTGGTCCATGTTTCCAACATGACCGATGATTTCTACCGTTTTGATGACCGCCAGATGATGATGATCGGCGAACGCAGCAACCGCCAGTTCCGCATCGGTGACGAAGTGGAAATTAAAGTCATCGGCGTTAAGCCAGAGGAATCTGCAATTGATTTTGAAATTGTAGGTATGACACAAAATGTGCGACGTACCCGCAAAGACGCACCGAAAGTCATCCGCGCTTCGAAAAAAGAAGGCAGCGGCAAAGTCGGGCGTGACGGCAAGAAGAAAGACGACGGCGGACCGACCCGCAAAGGGAAGAATCCGAAGAAGAAATTCTATGAAGGCGCGGCTAAGAAAAACAAGCGCAAAAAGTAATGAGCAGGGAGCGGCTCCGGCCGCTCCTTTCAACTAATTTGAGGTGGACTAGATGGCAAAAGGATCAGGCAAAGTGATTGCCCAGAACAAAAAAGCCGGTTTTGATTATTTTATTGAAGAAACGATGGAAGCAGGCATTGTGCTCCATGGAACAGAAATTAAATCTGCACGGAACGGCAAAGTGCAATTGAAAGATGCCTTCGTCCGTATCCGAAACGGTGAAGCGTGGATTTCCAATATGCATATCAGTCCTTACGAACAGGGAAACATTTTTAATCACGATCCGACCCGTTCCCGTAAGTTGCTGCTGCATAAAAAGCAGATCATCGAACTCGAATCCCATTCCAAAGAACAAGGGGTGACGATTGTTCCGTTGAAGATGTATTTGAAGGATGGTTTCGCCAAAGTGCTGATCGGTGTCGGTAAAGGGAAGAAGAACTATGATAAGCGAGAAGACTTGAAGAGAAAAGATGCCAAACGGGAAATTGACCGTGCGATGAAAGAACGCAACCGTTAGACTTGAAGTCTGACCTTCTTTGTCTTATAATGGTTTTATAACACAAGCACGTTAGAGTCATACTCTTCTCGTGTCTTCTTATAATGAGGGGACGTTACGGATTCGACAGGGATGATCTGGGCTTGAGTTGCGCGTCGGAGGATCGTCTCCGTCATCAACGTATCTATAACAACTGGCAAAACAAACCAAAACCTAGCATTCGCAGCGTAAGCTCGGATCTGCTCTATGTATCCATCGCCCATGTGGCTATGTAGAGCTCAACTTTAGTGGGATACGGCAGACAGCGCCACTTGAACTGTCTGTAAGAGATTTTCAAGTTAGTGCCCGGGACGCCCGCTTATTGGCAGAACGGTGCATGAAACCCTAATAAGTAAGCTACACGCGTAGATGCTCAAGTAGCGGAGTTTCTGGACGCGGGTTCGACTCCCGCCGTCTCCATAGATTAATTTCATGGAGTTTCATAGAACGTCAAAATCCTTGATATAACAAGGGTTTTGGCGTTTTTTGATGTCATGGAGTTTCATAGAATATCAAATAAACCTAGTCAAAAACCTAGTCAACCTAGTCAAAAACCTCGTCAGTAACCTCGTCGCTCAATGGTAAAATGGTTAAATATTTTTCGAATTTATCAATTGTTTCAGCCCTCGCTTTTTTTGTGACATGTGCATAAACATCTAAAGTTGTTTTAACATCTTTATGGCCTAAACGGTATTGAACTTCTTTAATCGTGGCACCTGCTTCAAAAAGAAGAGAACAGTGCGTGTGACGTAAACCATGAGTTGTTACTGGGTTCAATTTGTATTTTTTTAATATACGTATCAGCCACGGAAAGGTTTTATTAGGTTCATGTATTTGATTTTCTGAATTAGGAAAAATAAATTGATTGGGCTTTAATGTATTGTAGCCATGCTTCAGGTATTCTTTAGCCAATTCATGTTTCCACTCTTTCAATAGCTGCATCGTAGTTTTATCCAGTTTAATCGTGCGAGGTAGTCCATTTTTTGTTGGACCTAAATAAAGACCCTGCTCTCCACGAGCGATTGCTTTATTAATTCGTATTTCACTACTGGTGAAATTGATATCTTTCCACATAAGGGCAAAAGCTTCGCCTTTACGCATCCCTGAATAAGCAAGCAGATGAAAGAATGCATACCGTTTTAAATTGTTTTCCTTTTTAAAGCAATCAAGCAATTCTACCAACTGTTCCCGGTTATAGAAGTTTTCATTCTCCTCTTCATCAATCGATATTTGTTTTTTTACGACAGGGATTTCGACTAAATCAAAAGGATTTCTGTCGATAAAACCACGTTTCATAGCGAAGGTCAAAACTTTAGCTGCATAGGCTTTAATCATTGTAAAACGTTTTAATTTTTTAGCCCATTGATTAACATGTTTTTGACAAATTGCTACATCAATTTTGTCGATCTTGTATTGACCCATAGTCGGCAAGATATGATTCTTAAATATGCGAACTGTTTTTAAGAATGTACTGTCTTGAACAGTATTTTCATAATGCTCAATGTAAATGTCATATACATCCTGATAAGTTTCAGTTGCCTGCTTCTTATAAGAGCCATTCCTAATTTCTCCTTTTAACTTAGCCATTTCGTCCTTTGCTTCTTTTTGTGTTTTAAAGCCTCGCCGTGTAGTACTTAGCTCTTTACCGGTTAACGGATCAACACCAATATAAAGATGGAACATATACCGTGTTGCGTTGCTCTTGAGTTTATAGCTTTTAATCGTTGTTTGCTTACTCATTCTATTCCTCCTGAATGCTTACGGAGATAAGATTGGGAGGGTGTAGTATCAATAACTACAATTATATTTTATCCTTCATGTGCAAGGTACACAAATTATAAATGGGATATAATTTAGTGATTTCTAAAATTTGCTTGATATAAAAAATCGCAAATCGTTAGATAAACGATTTGCGATTTTTCTCTTACTCTTTTTTCAGAAAGTCCTCGAATTTTTTTATTGTGTCAATCTTACTTTTTTCAGAAAGATGTGTGTATACGTTGAGGGTAGTTTTTATATCCTTATGCCCTAAACGTACTTGTACTTCTTTTGCTTCAGCTCCAGCTTCAAATAAAAGCGAGCAGTGAGTATGTCTTAATCCATGTGTATTTAAGTAACGTAAATTACTTCTTGAGCATATTTTTTTCATCCATTTAAAAGTGTACGAAGGCTGCATAAAACTGTTTTTAAGATTGCTAAATACCAGTTGGTTCTTGGAAGAAGTATTAAAACCAAGTGCTTCATAATCTTCAGATTGTACCTTCTTCCATTCTTGTAAAATTTCCATTGTATCTATATCAATGGTAAGAGTTCTTCTTACGCCATTTTTTGTACTTTTTATATAAAGAGGTTTTCTCTTTCCTTGAGAAAGAGCTTTTGTAACGTTAATTTCACTTTTAGTAAAATCAATATCACCCCAAGTAAGTGCAAATGCTTCTCCTTTTCGCATACCTGAATAAACCAGCAACCGATAAAAAGTTTTCACTTTCAAATTAGTTTCCTTGTTGAGTGTATTTAAAAAGATGGTAAGTTCTTCTTTAGAATAGAATTCTATGTCTTGCGAGTCTTCATTTGCATATTGATCTGTTTTTTCAATTCGGCGAGGGACAGGTACCGTATTAAAAGGATTGGTTTTTAAATAGTTATTAGTAATGGCAAAATCTATAACCCTTGAAGCGTAATTCTTAATAATTCTTGTATGTTTAACATTCATCCATTCATTTATGATGGTCTTACAAATAGCAGGTGTAATTTTAGCGATTTTTTTATCTGCTAATTTGGGCAATATGTGATTTTTGAATATAGACTCCGTTTTCTTTAATGTGCTATCTTCTATTCCATTTTTATAATCAACAAGCCACATTGTATAGACATCTTTAAAAGTAATAGGAGTTTGCTGAAAATATTCACCTTCAGATGCAGCTAATTTTAACCTCATTAAAGCTGTATTAGCTTCCCCTTTAGTTTTAAAGTCACGTCTGGTAGTACTGATTTCTTTTCCTGTAATAGGGTTTTTTCCAAGGTAAACTTTAAAATAATAATATTTTTTACCTTTTTTTGTATACTCTGTTATTTTAGTCATTTGAAAACTCCTTAGATTTATATTTAGTAGCTATTTTCTTTTAAAAATTTATCAATCTCTTTTTTAGAAACGCGCTTAATACCACCGACTTCAGCAATTTTTAGCCCCATTAATTGGAATCTTTTAAAAGAATTATATGAAACTCCGGCATACTCCGCTCCTTCCTTTAGAGTCATCCATTCCTTAGATATCATTTTTTGAGCGATTTCATTTAAAACCACTTCTAATTCTTGTTGTGCTGCTTTTCTTTGCATTTTTTAATCTCCTTTGCAATTATTTTAGTAATTTTTATTATGTGGAAAGTTGATTACCTCAAGGCGTTATACATAATAGTTCACAAACTTTAATATTTTAAGAGCAAATTAAAAATTTATTTATTATTGCCTATAAAAGAATGCCCGCTCTTTAGTTTTTACTTTCCTTGAGTTAAATATAAAAATGGTACCAGCCGCTTTTGATCGTTCGAATACTTTGTGTGATTTATTGCTTTAAAATTTTTGATTATGTATTTTACTATTTAGATTGCTGATTTTAGTAGGATCTTAGAAGGAAGACGAGGTAAATAGTTTTATAAGAAATAGGAGAACATAAAAAATATTGCGTATATATATGACAACAAAATCGATACGGATGATAATCAGCTTACATATCATAAGGTTATAGGAAGCTGCAAAAGTAGAAAGGGAGAGATGAAGCTGTGGACAGCAATTCATCTTTCCCTTTTATTACAAGAATGATCTCTTCGAACGGTTAAAAGAAATCTCGATTTTAACTTTTAGAATAAAGCAAAGGGAAATTATGTTAAACTTATTGAAATCAGAATGTTCTTATTTATCGAGAGAATTATCGAATAGGAGAAGGAGAGATATCATGCTGAAAAAAGTGTTTTCCATCCTTTCATCCCTTTGCTTTGTTTTCATTATTTTACCTTTGATACTTCCTGATTCCCCAAATGGTTTCAATGTGATGGATGCTATTTTGAATGTCCATTTACTTTTACCTCTCATTCTTGGAGTGGCCGGAATCATTTTTGGCGTGATCGGAGTGAAAGGACAAGTGAGATTATATTTAGTATTTTTGAATGTTTTTGTTTTAGGCTTTTATATCTTCGCAACTTTAATCGGTCTCTTTGGGTTTAAGGAGCCTTAAATAATTCTCGAGTTAACGCTAAGGAGGAAATGGTTTAGATGGATCAAATAAAAGAAGTACTGCATAAGGTGTTAGAAATAACGACCAGTCAAAACTTCATTGGCATAGGATCTACGAGAAAAGTTTACAGATACAAAAATTTAGTCGTGAAAAATCATTTGCATAAAATAGGGCACTTGCAAAGTATAAAAGAACAAGAAATATACAGTGATTTGAATCTAAAAGGCATGACTCAATACTTAGCACCTGTACTATATGCAGACGAAAAGCTGTCAATTCAGCCCTTCCATGAGCCATTACCTCTAAAGAATGGGGAAACGTATAATATCGAATTTGAAACAGATAACCGTTCGACGAATGAACTGAAAGAGGTAATCGAAGAAATAGATAAAAAATACGATGGCTTCGATCTTTTGGATAGCGGGAACTATGGTTTGAATCAAGATGGGAATCTAATCCTGATTGATTATGGGATGACAAAAAAATTATATGAAAATGAATGGGTTCCGTTAGCAACTGCGGGAATTTTACCGCAGATCTATTTCGAAAGCTGCCAGGTTTGTGGACGAGAAAAGGAACTTAGGATTTATGGTGAGAATGACAGTGATCGCAGGTGTTTAGTGTGTGGTAAGGAATAATTCACTGTAGTTCTTCATTGGAGTAAATGAAAAACTAAATGTTCAAAAGCAATGAGCATGGTAGCTTAAATCATGCTATTATCATAATAAATAATTAATTCGTTCAACTCAAAATCGAAAATAATATAATACATAAAATTTGTGATGTTAACTAAAAGTAATTAACCGATAAAGAAGCTCCGTAAGGGGTACTTTATCGGAAATTTTAAAGAACTGAGGTAAAACGCGGTGTGATATTAACTAAAAATAAGAGACTTCAAAAAATTGAATCAAAGTTAAGTTGATGACTTCTATTTATAGGAGGGTTCAGCAAAATAACGATTACTTCCATGATTCTGCAAGGAACGAGAAGAGATAAACTTGTTAAAGCTTTTCCGGGTCAGGGGAGGAGCTGTCGCAGTTCCAACTTTGCTTTTGCGTTGATTCTTTTTTAAAAGGGAAGTTTCAGGGTAACAGCTCAATTTCATAATCCACTGGTTTAAGAAATAATAAAATTGACTTATATAATCGGTTCCGTGTTTGAGATGAACGATTCTGAGACATCAGGGGTCATCCCCCAATGTCTATCTGTCCATATTTCAGTAAGAATTAGATTTGGCACCTTTGCGTTTACATCATTGTTGTTATGAAATATAAAAAGAAAGCGTTGGGATAAAACGCATGGCCCCTGTTTCATAAAAATGAAAAGGTGGCTATCGAACTGTTATGGATCGTAATTTTTGGCGGTTATTTTTAAGTCAAGCCGCAGCCAATATTGGAGATGTCTTGTATATTGTTGCGTTAATCACCGTTATTTATGAGCTTTACCAATCCGTTTTCCTTTTGAGTCTTTTGCCGTTCATTATTACCATTTGCAAATTCAGCTGCGGAATGCTGTCTCCCATAATACTGGACCGCTTCAAACTCAAGGGATTATTGTTTTCGACACAGCTGATCAAGATAGGTTTGTTTTTGGTGCTGACTATTTTATTGTTCAGTAACCACATCGAATTATGGTGGATTCTCCTTCTGGTTGCGGGCATTTCTATTGCGGATGGAATCCAGCAACCGGTGACATTTGCATTGATCCCATCACTGGTCAAAGAAAAGTATCTGCTGAAAGCAAACAGCGCTACTTCCGTGTCTTTTCAAACCAGCGACCTGCTGACCTGGTCCCTTGGAGCAATTTTAGTGACAGTAATGGGATATGAATATTCACTAATAATTACCATGGCCCTTTATCTGATGTCATTGATGCTGGTAGCGATGATCAGAGTAAATGTGGTCAATGAGGAGAAGGAGGAAAGTGCGAAAGAACACTTGTTCACACTAAAAGATTCTTTGACGGAAGGCTGGGTCCTGATCCTTTCCAACCCATTATTGAAGAAGTTCTTATGGATGGATGTAGTGAAAGGGATTTCTTACACCGTATGGGTAGCGGCAGTGCTTTATGTGTTTGTCGATGAAGTATTGAATGTAAGCCAGGAGTGGTGGGGTTATATTAACACTGCTAGGATCCTGGGTTCACTGCTTGGCGGTTTCATCATTTATAAATTTGCAGATAGAATGAATGGAAGATTGAAGGACTTCCTGTTTTATGCAAGTTTATCCGTTGCTGTCATCTCATTATGCTTTGGTTTTAATACCGTCCCCCTTCTTGCACTTGGTTTGGTTTTCCTTCTTGGTTTTCCAGAGCAAATGGATGACATCATCCAGACCACGATGATTCAGGAACGTATCAAGGAGAAGCAATTGGCCAAAGTCTATACGGCGCAAAGTATGGTCTACTATTTCGTATTCGCCTTTGCCGTCCTAGGCGCAGGCATCTTGGTCGATTTACTCAACGTTCAATTGATATTTATTTTAGCTTCTTTACTACTGTTCATAAACTCTATAATTGCTTGGGGAATTAAAAGAAAAATAAATACCGATAATTCCTCAAATAAGAAAGAGTTGGATATTCTTTCAGAAACAATTAAAGAGTAAATGAGAGTTCGTTTTTGAAAAACTCTGGTGTGTCTTTGGAAAGATGAAACGAGAATATGAGAAATAGTAAAAGAAAAAACGCTCAATCGTATCTCGGTTGAGCGTTTTTTAATTCATTATATTTTTCTTCTTCTGTTTGAATGTAACTTATTAGCAATTAAGTTACATTCAGATTCATGGTATAATTTGGTATATACGGATTTTTTGTTTAGGAGGAGTACAATGAACAACAAGTTTTGGAAAGTTGCTGGTTTCTCATTTTTAATTGTATTTGTTCTCGCTTATTGGTTGGGCGAGCGCACAGTAATGACAACAGATGTAGTTGGAAATAGTTCACCAGCATTATTGACGAGTTCCGAATACTTTTTTAAAACAGTAGGCTATTCTTTAGTGATCACTGCAGTTATTTTACTGGTAGTTTATTTAATTAACTTGATTCAGAAAAAAAGTCGAAAACAATCGTCTTGAGGCAGTACTAACGCAAAAGCTCTTATTGACGATATACGTATCGACGATAAGAGCTTTTGCACTTTTATAAGAAAAACTGAATGTAACATATGTGCAGTTAAGTTAAATTCAGGGCAAATATATTTTAGGAGGGGTTTGAATAATGGAACATTCGAAAAAAGAGAAAAATGAACTTTGGGAATGGGGAAAAGCAATCTTCATTGCTTTCGCGGTGGCTGGAATAATTCGTTTCTTTTTGTTTGCACCAATTGTAGTAGATGGCGAATCGATGATGCCAACACTTGAGAATGGCGATCGGATGATTGTAAACAAAATTGGCTATATCATGGGAGAACCAGACCGATATGACATTGTTGTTTTTCATGCTACTGAAGATACGGATTACATAAAACGTGTAATTGGGCTGCCGGGCGATCATATTGCCTATGAGAATGATCAGCTGTATATAAATGGTAAAATTCAACAGGAGCCTTTCTTATCAGATGTTAAAAATCAGCAAAGTATTGGTAGTATTACATTTACGAACGATTTCACACTGGAAGAATTGCTGGAAATAGAAGTAATACCAGAAGGGCATGTTTTTGTTTTAGGAGATAATCGTAAAAATAGCACCGATAGTCGAATTATTGGACTAGTGCCTATAGAAGAGATAGCCGGCAATACTAATTATGTTTTTTGGCCATTAAGCGAAATGGGCTTTGTAAAATAATCTAAAACACCTAAAGAATGTAAATGTAACTTATTGTGAATTAAGTTACATTCAAAATACTGAATACCTTATAAAACTTCTAAGCAAAGGGAGTTGAAAAATGACGGAAATTACGTTCCTAGCATCCTCAAAACCATTCAAAATTCCAACAGAGATTCAAGAATATAATCAGCGCACAGTATTTGCGACAGAAGAAGATTTTATGTTTTTTACTGTACATGAAGCAGTTGACAGTTGGCTGCAGGAAATTCAGGGCGTTTTTTCTCTGCCATATATTTACGAAGCGGAGGGGATAGGGAATCGGCTATTTCTAAAGTACATTGAAGAGTATATGGAGATCGGAGATGTACTGGAGGTTTATCATGTGCCAAATCAGCATGCATTCCTCAGATACAAGGAAAAGATGCAATCAAATCCGGAACCAATCGAGGTGAATACAGGAACTTATACATACCGGGATTCATCTGGATTTTATCAGTTGAACCCGAAGAAGTGGGTAGAGGAACTGAGCCATCGAAATTTCATTACCGAGCATGGTGTAACTACCTTTGTTAAATATTAATTAATTCTTAAAATGAATGTAACTTATTAGCAATTAAGTTACATTCAACTCTTGAAGAATCTTGTCATTAGAAATTAAATCACGATAAAGCTAAGGGGCTATTACGATGCTAAAAAGTAAATTTGATATTATACTCCTGATACAAAAAGATGAATGGATGATGGAGCTATTAAATGCTGTAAAATCATTGGACCTTCCTGATTGGTGGATATGTGCAGGATTTGTACGCTCAAAAGTTTGGGATACGTTACATGGATTTGAGGAGAGGACCAATCTTCCGGATATTGATGTCATTTATTATGATGACATCAATATTTGTGAAGAAGAAGAGAAGAAAATGGAAGGCAGACTGGAAGCTCTTATTCCGAACATCCCCTGGTCAGTAAAGAACCAAGCAAGAATGCATATAAGAAACAGCGTAGAAGCTTACACTTCCTCTGTTGATGCAATAGCTAAGTTTCCAGAGACTGCAACAGCGTTAGGCATTAAAATGGACAGCCATTACAACTTGATTCTTTCGGCTCCTCATGGAATTCAAGACGTGATTAATTTAGAAGTTAAGCCAACTCCCTTTTTTGCAGCAAATGAAAAGCGGATAGAAGTTTACGAGGATCGCGTGACAAAGAAAAATTGGGAATTGATTTGGAGTCAGCTTAAAGTGCAACACATAAAAAGTTAACCTCAGGAGTTGATATATTATTACAGAGGACAAGTCAAGAACCATTTGATTTCAGAAATTTCTCTTTATTTGAATGTAACTTAATACTAATTAAGTTACATTCCACTGCTGGTAAACACAGGGTTCATTTTCATGCTCTATCTTAAAAAAACTACCAATTTTCAGCCTTAAATTACTTACAAGTTCATCGTT